>QIHS01000378.1 GCA_003229095.1 Woeseia sp.
GAGCCTGGACGTTCCGATGTCGATAAACGCCGGTCGCGATACGCCGTCTCGCAGCAAGGCTCGCTTCGCAGCTTCACCGGTCGTTTGGCAAAAGAAACCCCGATCCCGTAAACGACCGGTTTTGAAGAATGAGATTCGGAAACCGCCGGTGAAAGTGTCGTCAATGTCCCGCAAGAACGGCAGTAAGCTGATCGACCTGGCCAGACGGTCGATGGTCACGCGAAGTCGCGAGGTAGACGCTTTCGCGCACGCCAATCGGGACGATGTCGTTCTGGTCGATTGTGGAAAAGGGCTGCAATTTGCGGGAATGGGCGGTCTCCCAAAACACCGGCACATTCTCGAATCCGTATACATTTTTCTAATACTCAAGAACGGTATGCCCATTGGATACATTCAGGCAGCCGCTCTCTTTGGCTCGGTTGAAGTGAACTTCAACTTGTTCGAGACTTTTCGCGGCGGCGATGCAGGTTGGGTTTACGGTCGCGCTCTGGCCACTATTCACAAGCTGATGAACCCGGATTGTTTTGTCCTGGACCCCTACCAGGTCGGCGGCGACGGCAATACTGAAGGGCTGAAATCGGGCGCCTGGTGGTTCTACTACAAAATGGGTTTTCGTCCCCGGGACGCGGAAACTCGCAGGATCGGGCTGGAAGAAGCCCGCAAAGCGAGGGAGAAAACCAGGATACCGTACGCCGATGTCCGTATTGCGCGAGCTGGCACAGTTCGAAATGTATCTCTACCTCGGCCGGCAACGCGACGATGTGCTGAGTATCTTCCCGCTGGAGAATATCGGGCTGCACGTTACGAGAATGATGGCGCGGCGATTTGCGTCTGATCGCGAGAAGGGCGTCGCCACCTGCGTCGGCGAGGCAACGAAGTTGCTTGGCGGCCTGGGCCCGTTGGAGTCCGCTGGTGCTATTGCTTCCCGGGCTGGAGCGATGGAGCCGTCGGGAAAAAACCGCTCTGGCGTCGATAATTTGTGCGAAGGGCGCTATGCATGAACTCGACTACCTGCGACAGTTCGATCGCCACAAGCGGTTACGAGCAGCGTTGGTGGAATTGGCCCATACGCCGTTAGATTAGGCCCGAGTTAGTCTGGATTGTCGGGATAAGCGAGGACAAAATTGTCCCGGTTGGGCATGTGTACCTTCGGCAAAGTCTCCGCGTTCATCACCTCTTCTTCGTCGATGATGCCGTTCAGAAACAGAATATAGGCCGTCACGGCATAAACCTCTTTGTCTTCCAGAGACGCCGTGTACTGGTAGGGCATCGCACGACGAATATAGTCGAATATCGTGGTTGCGTAGGGCCAGAAACTACCGACGGTCCTGACAGGTGCAGGGCCCGCCAGCGATCCATGTCCGCCGACAAGACGATTGTTCAGTTGACCGACGCCCTCCTTGCCGTGACAGGCAATACAGTGAACTGCATAAATCGCCGCGCCTTGCTCGGCAGTTCCCGAACCTTCCGGTAAGCCCGCACCGTCAGCACCAATGCTGACATCCCATGCAGCAATTTGGGCTGGCGTCGCTTCGGTGCCCAGGTCGGGGCCTTCTTCGCCGAAAGCCAGCGAGGCGTTCGTGATAACGAAAAGCATGCACACAAACTTACGCATAGACATTTGTCACCTCTCCATTCTCGGCAATTTTCCAGCTCTGAATTGCGTTGTAGTGGTAATTTCGTTTCGATCCTCTTTCGGCGACAAAGCGAGTTCGGTCCAGTTGTACGTCACCGGTTTCGTCAACCGCTCGGCTCATAATGATTGCAGGACCGCCATCCCATCGCCAGGCAGCGCGAAACCTCGTGATTGATTTGGAAAGAACGGGTTCTGACAAGGCAGCGCGACCCCAGCTTTTGCCACCGTCCACGGAAACGTCAACCTGGGAAATTTTGCCGGCACCGGACCACGCCATGCCCGAGATTTCGTAGAGTCCCTTGTCTTTAAGTGAACGTCCCGGCGACGGCGCAGTGATTACAGACTTAACTTCCATTGGAAAAGTGAACAACAAAGAAGAACCGTCCGGCAGCGTGTCGCTGTACTCGGCGGTTTCATTTCTGGTAAAGGTTGGAGCGGTTGTGACTTTGAGTCGTCGCAACCACTTCACACTGATGTTGCCCTCATATCCCGGCAGGAACAGCCGCACCGGATAACCCTGGGCCGGGCGCAGCCGCTCGCCATTCTGATAAAGCGCAATCAGTGCATCGTCCATGGCTTTTTCCAATGGCACGCTGCGGCTCATCGCTGCTGAGTCGGCACCTTCGACCAACAGCCATTTTCCGCGCGGATCAACACCGGCTTCATCGAGCAGGATGGACAAAGGCACGCCTGTCCATTCACTGCAGGAAAGCAGCCCATGCAATCCACCGCAGGTTCTTTGTGCCGGTTCCGGAGCCCAGCCAATGCGGCTGTTGCCAGAACATTCAATCATCTGGATTCGCGACACCATCGGATAGCGTGACAAGTCATCGATGCTGAACACCAGCGGTCGATCAACCAAACCATGAATAAGCAAACGATGATCATCCGGGTTAATGTCAGGGATTCCGCTGTGGTGCCGCTCGAAATGCAAACCGTTTGGCGTAATCATGCCCTCCAGGCTTTCCAGCGGTGTCCATGAGCCACCACTGCCCGTGGTACCAGGATAGGAGAGCGTGCTGCGATGGACATCGTTTTCGTAATGCGAACGGTCGCCGTAAGCGCTCATCGGGGCACCCGGTGTTTTTGGCAACAGCGGCAACTTGGTGCCGGATTGCGCTGCTGCCGGGTTGGGTACCAACAATCCCAGGCTGCCAGCACCGAGCATCGCTGCGCCCTGAGTCAGAAACATCCGCCGGTGCAATAGTCCATTGCCGGCAACGGTTTCGAGTGACTCGTCATTCGATTTGATATTCGACATTCGTCCCCTCCGTACGCGACAGATACTTCATTGAAGCGTCGCGATTGTTTGTTATTCCAATATGTTCAGTGCCTGGTTCGTCTGGTCGTTAATGGTTTAAAACGTTCTGCAAAAATCCTGAGGCTTCCAACAGTGCTTCGGCGGCAGTATCGACAACGTCCGTCATGCCAATAAACCCATGGATCATGTCCGCGTAACAAACGTATTCAACCGGGACGCCGGAATCACGCAATTTGTTTGCGTAGGCTTCTCCCTCGTCA
>QIHS01000041.1 GCA_003229095.1 Woeseia sp.
GGCTCTGACCCGGTTTTTTTCGCTAATTTCGGTAGGGCCTGTGCGGTTGTTTAAAATAGGCTATCAAGCTTACGAAGAACATGAGCAATGCCGCGTACATCGATAGCCGCCAGTAGTTAACCGCCGCCGCAACGATTTCGAAATTCTCGACGTATATCGTCTCGCATGCGCCATCGCCTGTGTCTAATCGTGTGGTGCTGGTGCCGCGCCTGCCGGCATCTTCGCTGCCATAGCTGGCAAGATAGCCGCGAACCCTGATCTGGTCACCAATGCGAATGTTTTTAACACGATCCCGGACGAGGTCATTGTCAGAAATGAGGTGGTTGTTTGATACCTTGTAGATGTCGAAGGCATCCCAGGCAGCCTGGTCTCTGGTCTTGAAGTTGCAGGTAAAAATACCGTTCCAGAAATCGATTTTGTTGAGATTAGGGTTCGTCGTATTTTCGCCCCAGACGACACAGACATCCATCATGTTGAGGTGATCATTGGACTGCCTGTGCATGCGACTTTGTCCGTCGTGGTGGCGAAAGGAGACCACCATGCCGTACAAGTCATAATCGAATTCGGGCTCAATGTTGTAGTTGACCCCACTATAGGTCGCATCGAAAGCATTTTTCTTCGTCGCTGTTTGTACCGGCTCGTTTTGAATTTGCGGCACATATTCAATGTCGCCGGGCAAGTCATTTCTGTTCCAGAACGACAGCAGCAGCCAAACGATGGACGTGATGAGAAACAACTTGATGGTAGACATTGAGCGGGACACTTATAGCGAAATCGACATTCAGTATAATGAGTCGGGCTGGTTGTCTCAGGATGGTTCTCTCATTGTTGTCATTGAGACAGCGAATATGGGCTCTGACCCGATCTTCAGGATAATCCGGATCAGGGCCGTTTTGAGAAGGCCCGATTACGAAGCGGCCGCGGTGTCTTTTTTGTAGACGTCAAAGTTCTTAATATCCAGTAAATAGGCCTTGAATACGAATAGAGCCAGGAACTGGAAGTATGCGCTCAGTGCGACGGGCAAAAGATGACGCACATCGAACGCGGAAAGAGCAACAGACAGCGCGATAAACAATGTAGCACCGACACTAACTGCCATGAGTATGTTCGCCGTAGCTCTGATTCGCCGGATTCGATCTTCATGAGCCTCGTGCGGATTCATCTTTTTCCCGGACATAGTCCACAGAAAGAGACCTGCGAAGAAGATGTTCGCGGCGGTCACCGTGAAGATGTTCCAGTAGCCATCATTGGAGCCGGGGAAATCGAGTTGTTCAACGTAGATGCCCAGCGTTACAAATACGATGTAGACGATTGCGGTTGCGATGACGGCGGTCAAGGATACAATTTCGAAGAGCCGCCTTGGTCTTAATTGTGCTTTGCGGATTATTCGCGAATCAAGACTCCGCATTGACGCAAATTCTTTTATTGACCACGCATCCAAAAGGGCCATTGGCACCATCTGGGCTAAGAAATAGCCGATCACGATAGCGTTGTCCAGGTCGCCATCATGCGTATTGATTAGCAGCGCGGCCAAAATAGAAATTCCTGCAACGAAGATAATCCCGTTGAGAAACCGAAAAATTCGTTGTCCCCGCTCATAGTGGTCGATCGGTTTGGGATAGAGCTTTGGGTAAAGCGAGGGTGGATAGGTCGAAAATATCCAGCGCAGCCGACTGGAGACTCTGGCCGGAAGGTAAAAAGATACCAGCAGAATCTGCAGCAAGAATAATGTGTGAAATCCGATGTGCTCAGTCATTTTTGTTCCCTTGAATTTTACGGCCGGCGAGCACATCGCTGAATGCGATCCTGATTTCAGAGTCGGTAATGCCCGAGAGCCTCAATGTTTCTATCGTCGCGTCAAGTTGGTCAAATACCCACTCGCTCAGATCTACCTTGCTGTTGGCTTTGGCCTGCGGGTGGACGAACGTGCCACGGTATCCTTTGCTTTGAATCACCGAATCCCGCTCCAGCAGTCGATACGCTTTTGCGATCGTCTTGCTGTTGAGCTGCAGATCGTTTGCGAGCTGTCGAATCGATGGCAGCGAGTCGCCTGGTTGTATTCGATCAGCGCTTACGGCCCGCTTGATCTGCTCAATAACCTGTGCAAACAAGGGCACCGGGTCCTCGATATCGATCGTTATTTCCATGAAATAGGTTGTCCCAGTTGTCCCATGTGGGGCAATGGTACAATGGGCACGATGAATATGCAAATATCGCGATGGACTGGACTTGTAGCCTGCTGGGGGCGGTCAGGCGCCTGGCCCTGACTAGCCACTTGCCGGTCGAACGACCTCCAGAAACGCAGAACCGTATCGTTCGAGCTTCGTCTGGCCAACGCCGGATATCGCCAGGAAAGCGTCCGGCGTTTGCGGCTTGTCTGCGGCCATCTGCATCAG
>QIHS01000185.1 GCA_003229095.1 Woeseia sp.
CGACCATCATCGGGAAATAGTCGGCCATTGCATTCTGGCCGAATGTCGGCAACAGGATGTTGTGCGCCTTCGACCAGTTCGCTTCTTGCGTGTCGGCCGTGAAAAGCCCGTCGCCTGCAACGGACCTTACTCGCCGCAACGAGCCACGCACGGCTTTATCAAAACGCCGCTCGTCACACAGTTCATCCGCAAGGGCCGCGCCTGACACGATCACCATCGGCTTGCCCAGCAGGTCAAGCTGGAAAACCGGCCCCAGTTCCCTGGCAATCTCCATCAGGCTCTGCAATGGTGTTTCAGCATTGACGGTGAATGCATTGCCGAGAAGCGGCTGTCCCACGGGTTGCGGAATTTTCTGGAGCGGGCGCTCAGTTTGCATTTGCACTCTCGTGGCAGAATCTCTTTTTCAGCCTGTATTCTTCACTATTCCCACTCGCGGTACCACGCTTTTATATTAGAATGGCCGACCGACCAGACAACGCTGATTTCCAGGAACAACAACATGGCGAAGAATTTATCGGACCTGATGGAAGAATGGGCCCCTGAGCAATTGTCAGGGCTCGACGCCATATTCCTGCACGCAGAGTCATCACGAACACCGATGCACATTGGCGCCTGTGCGATCTATGATCCGTCGTCAGCGCCAAATGGCGAAGTCAGGCTCAAGGACATACTGAAGTTTGTTGAAGACAGGCGGCATCGCGCCAAGACTTTTTGCCAGAAACTGAAACAGGTTCCGCTGGATTTCGATCGTCCTTACTGGGTCGATGACGATGATTTCGATATTGAGTTTCATATTCGCCATATCGCACTTCCGCAACCAGGAGACTGGCGCCAGCTCTGTATCCAGATCGCTCGACTACATGCCCGTCAACTTGATCTGTCAAAACCGCTTTGGGAATTCACCGTAATAGAAGGTCTGGATAACATTCCGGATGTGCCAAAGGGCTCGTATGCAATCGTCTCAAAAGTACACCACTGTGCCATTGATGGTGCATCCGGCGTACAGATATCGGAGGCGATTCATTCCCTGGGTCCGGAAGATGAAGTTCGCTCCGATGAGCCCGCCAGGCCAAAGAGTCGCAGCGTCGGCAGTATCGAGCTGATCGCACGTGCGAATTTCAATAATCTCGTCAAACCTTTTCAGGCGTTGATGCATGCAGGCCGTATGGCGCCGGGTGCATTGAAGTATGCGGCCGGACTCACCCGTGACGACCTTAAGTTATTCGGCTCAACTGTACCGCGAACTCGATTCAACGGTACCGTGTCGGGCCAGCGCGTCTTTGAAGGCGTAGCCTTTACGCTCGACGACATAAAGAAAATTCGCCAGCCGATGCAAGGTGTAACGGTTAATGACGTCATGCTTTCGGTCGTCGGTGGTGCACTACACAAATACCTGCAAAGCAAGAACGACCTGCCGGAAGATTCTCTTGTCGCCATGGCGCCAGTGTCGGTGCGTTCAACCAGCGAAAAAGGAGCGATGGGCAATGAAGTCTCTGCACTCAGTATCGCCATCGGAACGCACATTGCCGACCCTCTGGACAGACTTCGTTTCACGCACGAAAAAGCCATGAAATCAAAAGAAATTTCCAAAGCCGTCGGCGCCCGCGAAATATCCGAAGTCTCAAAACTGGCACCGGCGATGATCTCTGGCATTGCAACGCGGCTGTATTCTCGCCTCGGCCTTGCCAATCAACTCAGTCCTATGTTCAATACTGTGGTGACCAATATACCCGGCCCGCCTGTGTCGTTATACATGGCCGGAGCACGCATGGTCCGCTCGTTCGGACTGGGCCCGGTGATGGACTCCATGGGTCTCTTTCATGCCGTCACCAGTTATTGCGGCGAAATCTGCATTGCGGTCACGGCCTGTCGCGACATGCTGCCTGACCCGGCGTTTTATGCCGAATGTTTGCAAGAATCTTTTGACGAAATGCTAACGGCCTCTCTCGCTGAACAACAGGCAGAAGCCGGTATGCCCGCCACGCCGGCGGATGCTGCCGTTACGCTGCAGTAGTCACAGGCTGATCTCAAGATGCCCGGAATCTCCAGCAACGGACTCACACTGGAAATAGAGGAATACGGCAACGCTGGCGACCCCGCGATTCTTCTTATCATGGGCCTGGCGGCACAGCTCACACGCTGGCCGCGCGCGCTTGTCGATTCTCTGGTGAATGCCCGCTATCGTGTCATTGCATTTGATAATCGCGATGCGGGTCTGTCAGAAAAGCTGGACTCACGGCGGGCATCGCGGCCCTCACTGGTCGCATTGATGAATTCAGTCGGGCTCGCAAGCCTGTTCGCGCCTTATAAGCTGAGCGACATGGCCCAGGACTCTATTGGCGTTCTCGATGCGCTGGCTATCAAACGTGCGCACGTTATTGGTGCCTC
>QIHS01000177.1 GCA_003229095.1 Woeseia sp.
CGATGCTGACCATGCTCGGTATCATTATCGGTGTTGGCGCTGTCATTACGATGGTAGCACTGGGCACTGGCGCACAACGTGCCATCGATGCGCAGATGGCAGCCCTGGGCGGCGACATTTTGTCGATCTCTGCTTCAAGCTGGTTTAGCCATGGCGTGGCGCGCAATCAAAAGACGTTGACAACCAGTGATGCGATGGCGCTCGCGACAGGTGCGCAACGAATTTCGCAGGTGGTGCCGGAAATCAACCGGCGGTTTCAGATCAAATTCGGCAATCGCAACCTGAACATCACAACGATTGGCACAACGCCGAACTACCCGGATGTGCATGGCTTTGATATTGCAGTGGGCCGCATGTTTTCGGCTGCAGATGAGGCGGCCAGGCGGCGTGTAGTTGTGTTGGGTGCCGAGATACCGGGCATGCTGGACGCGGACGCTGCCACACTGGTCGGACGATCAATGCAGATCCGCTCGATCTCGTTCGAAGTTATCGGTGTGCTGGAAGCGAAAGGTGGCTCGGGGTGGCGCAACCCGGACGACGACATCTGGATACCGTTGTCTACGGCGCAGTTCCGGGTCACCGGTGACGAATTCGTGGAAACCATCAGTGCTGAAGTTGCCGACTCGTCGAGTGTTGAGTTGGCGATGCTCGAGATCGAGCGGGTCCTGCGCCGGGAACACGCCATCCTGCCGGGCAAAGACAACGACTTTTCGATTATGAATCGAAAACAGTTTGCCGAGTCCCGCCAGGAAGCTACCCAGGTTTTCACCTACCTGCTCGCAGGCATTGCCGGGGTAAGTCTCGTTGTTGGTGGCATCGGCATCATGAATATCATGCTGGTCACGGTGACCGAGCGCACGCGTGAAATAGGGGTGCGTAAGGCATTGGGCGCGACCAAGGGAAACATCCTGCTGCAGTTCCTGGTTGAGTCAACTATTCTCTGCTTAATCGGCGGGCTGCTCGGTCTTTTGCTGGGCACCGGTACATCGATGTTGCTTGCAAAATTTGCCGGTTGGCAGACGATTGTCACCACCACCTCGGCACTTACCGCCTTTGGCTTCAGCGCCGCCGTTGGCATGATTTTCGGTATCTGGCCCGCGAAGCGCGCTGCACAACTCGACCCCATCGACGCGTTGCGGCACGAATAGCTAAATTGGCGGGACTAATGTACATAAACGAATCCGCCGTACAGGTACTTGCCGGCCTCTGCGCCGAGGACAAGTACAAGTTGCCCTCGCTCGAGCAGGTCTGAGCGCAGCAATTCGTTAATACTGACCCGGATTGCCGTTGTTCCCGGATTTTCCAGTCGAATTCGCCAAGCGAATGGCCATCGGTCGCTAGCAGAACAGCGCTGGCGCCGCAGCTTAAACTGTCGCTGGTGAGAAATCAGGTGGGTTAGCAGTGAGGTCCGGCAATTTTCATTTTGTACTTTCCCACCAGATCTTGTTTGTCTGCCAATTGACGACCAACCCACACCTATACTTGTTACGGCCGTGACACTTTTGTGAACATTTGCGCCGCACAATACCAATTCGGCATATCTTGTCTCACCTGCAAGCATTCAGACATAAACGTAATAAATTCGCCGATGGAACGGTCCATCTGGATAGCCGACAGAGATCGACAGTCGGTCAGAACCGTTAATGACACATAGAGGCAGAGCATGAAAAACACGCTAATACTGTTACCCTTGATCTTCGGAATTGTTTTGCATAATGAGACAATTGTGCAAAGTGATGTTACGCAGACAAACCTTGTTGAGTTGTATACATCAGAAGGTTGCAGCAGTTGCCCGCCCGCAGATCAATGGATGAGTTCGCTCACAGAACATCCGGATCTTTGGCAGCAAGTAGTTCCCATTTCATTTCATGTGGACTATTGGGACTACATCGGTTGGAAGGATCGTTTCGCCCAGCCTGAGTTCTCGGATCGGCAGCGGCAGTATGCAAGGGATAGCGGTCTCTCGACGGTCTATACGCCGGGGCTCATGTCAAATGGGGAAGAGTGGCGGAATTTTGGCTGGACCGATCAGCCGGATACAGCGGGGCGTGAAGTTGGACCGGTAATCGCCATTATTGGTCCCGATGAAATGACGATAAACTTTATGCCTGTTCCGTCACTTAGCGTCGACGAACTGGTCGCAAATGTTGCTTTGCTCGGTTTTGGTTTGACATCGGATGTCGGCGCAGGAGAAAACAGAGGACGCAATCTCAAGCACGACTTCGTGGTGCTCGACTATGCACAAACCGCCATGGAATTTAAGGACGGTTCTTACGAGGTAACTACACAACGTCCGCACAGTACGGTTGATGCGGAAAGATATGCAATTGCGTTGTGGGTCTCTGAACAGGACAACCAAACGCCGTTGCAGGCCGCTGGCGCAT
>QIHS01000261.1 GCA_003229095.1 Woeseia sp.
GAGAAATCGCGATCGTAGAAGCCGGCGACATTGTAGCCAAGCGTAACCCAAAGGTTGTCGCGTACATTGAAGCCGACGTCCAGCCCGAATCCGTAGTCAACGATATTGGACTGATAGGAATGGTAAACGCTGGCGTGTGTTCCCCAGTCCCATTTTCTCTTGAACCCGCGACGAAAATCGATGCCGATGAGATCGGTGTATCCGGAAAATTCCAGGGCGTCGAATTCGGTAAGAACGTATTTGAAGGCGTACTGCAGGGAAAGTTGCGTGCGTGCGCTGATACGCCAATTGGCGTTGAAGTTGTTGATCAGGCGCTGGCTTTGTTCGCGTTGCGTCAACAATTGGGTTTCCTGGACGATGAGATCAATTCGGTTCAGGAACGACCAGCGACTTTCTGCCTTACGCCACGCCCAGCCAAATCTCAGGTCTGCAGCGGTGGTACTTGTGCCACTGGAAGTTTCACTATCGAACAGTGTCAGACCCGCCGACAAGCTATGCCCCAATGATGGTTCGCGATACCAGCCCGACAGCAATGTCCGGCGCTCTTCTGAATCTGAGTTACGGTATTCGATACGACTGTTGGCGCTCCAACGATCAGTCGTGAACACTGCCCCAAGGAACACGGCCAGGAAATCGTCACTCAGCGAGCCGGATGCCAGTGGACGCGCAGGGTCAAACTGGCGAATCGTTGAGTCCGCAATTGTATTGGACTGATCAACACCGATGTCGACTACCCACCGTTCGGTGAGCTGGAATCCCTGCACCAGACCTATGTTCGAGAAAACGCGTGGACCGAATTCCGTGTTCTCACTCGTGATAGATGAGTTGACTTGCGCACGGCTCCAGGGCGACGCTTTGACGCCCAGGCGAGTCATCGTGGAATTCAGCAGCGGCCCACTCGCGTCTTCATATTCTGCAAAGAGTTCCACACCCTGCCTGACCCGGTAGCTGGCACCGACCACAATGTTGGATGGAAAATCGACATTGTCGGCTACGCCGCTCAATTCAAAACTGCCATTGGCACGCAATGTCATCTTGCCGAACCTCTGGCTTATGCCGAGCTCCGCCAGGTTGCTGCTCAGCGATTGCCCATCTGCAAATTCGTCCGACGCATGCGCAAGGCCCGTAGACGCGGTAAAGCCATCGTTTTCATATCGCAACTGAGCTCTCGCCGTGTTTCGGATGGCTTCGGTTTCCAGGTTCTGCTGCCAACTCGCTTCTCCGTCGAAATAAAATCGTTCGGAGACCTGCGCACGGCCATCAACGCCGATTTTGCGAATGCCACGTTCTGCGGCGCTCTGTTGTCCGAGCCCGAAGTCCTCATCGATTTCTCTCAGGTAGACCCTCACATCAACCTTTTCGCCCTGATGTTCCAGGTTGACCAGCAGCGCGCTGCCACTGCTTTCAACGCCGCTTTCCGTGCGATTGCTACTTGCCAACTCGGCCCTTAGCAGCGTTGCCGGATTGATCTGCCAGCGAAGATCGACACCGGTCAGATCGGACTCCGCACCCTGCTGGTTTTCACTAATATGGCTGGCACCCACTTCTAACTTGCCGTCTCCGGTACGAATCGATGCGCGCCCACCCGCGATAATTTCTTCGTTCGCGCTTGAGGTGCTTTCGTACTCCACGACAATAAATATCGGGTTAAACGCCGAGTCGCGGCTGGGAACCGGTTGTTTGAAATACAGCGTGCCATTCAGAGTGTCGAGGTTGTAGTCGAGAAATCGGCTCAATGTCGTACTGGTCAGAACTTCGCTGCTATCAAAGCGATCACGAACTTCGATACGCACCTGCTCACTGTTGGCGATGATCGGCGCACTGGTCAACTGATAAAGACCCGATGTTCCGTCGCCGCGCATTTCGTCACGAACGAATGATTGATTCGTCTCCGTGGCAAAAACAGTGTAGCCCACGTTCTCGCCCTGGAATCCACTATTGAGGCCATTGAATCGACGTTCATAACGTGCCAGTTCGGTCACCGACATACCTGTACTGTAATCACCAAAGAGCGCGAAAAACTGTCGCTTTTCCAGTTTCAGGTAGAGCTTGCGCTGGCTCGCCGCGTCGAATCGCTGCTCGTTCTTGTCTGCATAGAGAGAGTAGAACGCGTTCGGATCCACTACGGTCTGAAATTGATCACGACTTTCACTGCGGTCACGATCTGAGTCGTAGGCGACTGTCAGCAAATACTCCCCTTTTATCTGGCCCTTGGCGAAGAACGCAACTCTGCCTTCGTCGAAATATCCGTCGTCGAATCCAGCCGCGGTCGCTGATGTCATGTTATCGGTCAGGGTGTTGTAGCCTACTGTGCCTTCAGCAAATCCCACCAGTATCCAGTCTCGCGGCTGTGCGCTTAGCCAGGTGCGTAACTCCTCTGCGATTGTCGAAGTTCAGCGTAATTTTCGCCTCGCCTGCCTGCGTCGTGGGTTCCAGTTCGATCATCGCAATTCCGCCGGGCCCGACACGATAAACCGGTTCGCGGCTGCCCACCGCAACGATTTCATTCTTGCGGTCAAACTCGACTTCCCACCAGGATCGGTAGGGGCTGTTCACACGAAATGCGCCAACCGCACCCTGTCGTGATTTGTTGCCGGCGCGATCGAAAAGTCTGACGGCAATGACCGGGCGTGTCTTGCCATCGGCGACGAGTAATGACAGCTCCGGCACTATCTCACCGCGCACTGCCGTTCCGGCGTAGTTAACTACACGGTTCAGCTGAGTAGCAACGGTACCATCGGCATTGAACACTTCAATACGGATTTTGTTGGCGCCGTCCTTCAGGTCCACACCTTTCC
>QIHS01000356.1 GCA_003229095.1 Woeseia sp.
ATACGCTCAACACCGTGCTGCCCATGTTGCGCATGCACGGCCGGGTTGTCATTTGTGGCGCAATTTCGCAGTACAACAACACCGGTCCGGTCACCGGCCCCAGTAATTACATGAGCTTGCTGGTGTCTCGTGCGCGCATGGAAGGATTTGTGGTCTTCGATTATGCGAAGCGCTATCCGGAGGCGTTTGCGGCGATGGGTGGCTGGATTACCGATGGCCGGCTCAAATCTCAGGAGCAGATTGAAGAAGGCATCGAGAACTTCCCGTCCGTATTGTTAAAGCTGTTCGAGGGCGGCAACTTCGGCAAGCTGATTCTCAAGAACACAGCGGCATTTTGAGCGGGCAATCGATGTTGTTCCAGGACAAAGTTGTTCTGGTGACCGGAGGTGCGACAGGCATAGGCCGTGCCGCCTCGCTGGAGTTCGCCCGCCAGGGCGCCGCTGTTGTCGTCGCGGATCTAAACGAAACAGCCGGTGCGGAAACGGCTGATGAAATATGCACAGGCGGTTCGCGAGGATTATTCGTGCGAACTGACGTTGCCGACGCGCGCGGTGTGGAACAAATGGTGGATTCATGCGTGGCGGAATTCGGTCAACTGGATTGCGCGATCAACAATGCTGGCGTTGAACTCGAATGGGCACCGCCGCTGGCCGATGCAGATGAGGCGCAATTTGACAAAATCATTGCCGTGAACCTGAAAGGCGTCTGGCTTTGCCTGCGGCAGGAGATTCGGCAAATGCTGAAGCAGGGCTCGGGCGTGATCGTGAATACGGCATCCATTGCGGCGCTGGCTGCCGCGCCAAAGATGTCTTCCTATGCGGCCAGCAAGCACGGTGTCATCGGCCTGACGAAGACCGCGGCGGTCGAATATGCAGAGGCAGGCATCAGAATTAACGCAGTTTGTCCAGGTGTCATTGACACCGACATGACGCGCCGTGCCATTGCCAAAGGCGGTGAGGGTACTGAAAAGTACCTTCCCGGCATTCATCCCATGGGCCGAATTGGCACACCGAATGAGGTAGTGGCGGCGATGATGTGGCTTTGTTCGGATGCGGCCAGCTTTACGACGGGGGCCATATTGCCGGTGGAGGGCGGTCGGCTGGCGCGTTGAATGAATTCGGTGGGCGCTGGAAAGCTAATTCATGCCTGTTGGTTTTGTGCCACAGTTGTGCTCGTCCGAGGGATACAGCCAACATGGTCAGGCGTAGGGTCGGTCAGCCAGGAACGGTGCTGAATCTCCAGAATATGTTTGCCCGCAATATCGCGCGGGTCCTCATGAGCGCCGTCTTATGTCGCCTGAGCCGGTATTTCTGTATTCATGCGGAGCCGCGATCTGGCGTTGTTTTTTGACACATGCGGACCAGACCTTTACTCTTTCGCAATCATCGTCCGTGGCTGTCCGTTTCCGCATGACTGAGCCGCCCGGCGATAACACTATATTTAGGGGAATACAATGAGAATGATCCGGTTAGCAGTGCCTTTTCTGGCAATAGTTGCTGCATCGATGACCTTGCCTGCGTACGCTCAGGAAAATTTCATTGAGGAAATTATTGTAACGGCGTCAAAGCGTCCGCAAACGTTGCAGGAAATTCCAGTCGCGGTGTCAGTCGTTACCTCTGCAACATTGGAACAGGCCCGGATTCGAGATATCAAAGACCTGCAGTCCCTGGTGCCCTCTCTTAAAGTGACCCAGCTGCAGACTTCTGGAAATACTAATTTCATTATTCGTGGCTTTGGCAATGGCGCCAATAATGCGGGCATTGAGCCTTCGGTTGGTGTATTTATCGATGGCGTGTATCGGTCGCGATCAGCTTCGGCACTTGCCGACCTTCCGAACCTGGAACGCATTGAGGTGCTTCGCGGTCCGCAAAGTACGCTCTTTGGCAAGAATGCTTCAGCCGGCGTGATTAGTGTGATAACTGCAGCGCCCGATTTAAACGCATTTAGTGGATCGGCGTCGATCACGGTCGGAGACTTTAACGAGTTTGTTATCAAGGGTGATGTAACCGGTCCCCTGTCTGACACGGTTGCATTCAGCTTGTCTGGAAGTTCCAACACCCGTGATGGTTATTTCACCAACCTGTCCGATGGTGAAAAATTGAACGAAAACAACCGCTGGGGCGTTCGTGGTCAGCTTTTGTTCCAGCCCAGTGACAATCTTGAAGTTCGCCTGATTGCGGATATGGACGAGATCGACGAGATTTGTTGTGGCGTAGCAAATCTCGTTGATGGACCTACAGGCGGTATTATTCGGCTGATCGGTGGCGAGATCAATCCGGAAGATCCGTTTTCGCGTTCTCAATTCTACGATTTTAATCCGACCAACGAGATCGAGAACAGTGGCTTCTCTGCGCAAATTGACTACGATTTTGAATCGGTGACGCTTACCTCCATCACATCTTTTCGAAACTCGTCCCGGGTCGAAAACGCCGATGTGGATTTCACCAGTGCCCGACTGATTAGTCGTAACTCTATTGATACCGACATCGACACATTCACCCAGGAAATCAGGCTTACTTCAGCTGGTGACGGAAGCGTAAACTGGATGGTCGGAGGGTTCTATTTCGATGAAGAAGTCGAAATTGCCAATGAATTGTTATATGGGCAGGATTTTCGCGCGTATGCCGATCTCTTGACAGTCGTCTTGGGTGGCGGCACGCCGGGTGTCGATCCTTCTCCACTCGGCGGTCTGGAAGCGGCCCTTGGACTGCCCGCAGGTGCTTTTTTTGCGCTGGGTCAGGGGCGGGTCGAAACGGGCGGTCAGGATAACCAGTCATTTTCGGTTTTCGGTCAGCTTGATTTTGACCTGTCTGATCGTGTCACCCTGAGTCTCGGTGCGAACTACACCGATGATGAAAAAGATACTTTTTTTAGTGAAACCAATTCGGATGTTTTTTCATCGTTAGATTTTGTACCGATCGGTTTTGCGCT
>QIHS01000357.1 GCA_003229095.1 Woeseia sp.
TGGGTCGCCGCTCGATCAAGTTTCCACCCTATGTGTATACAAGCGCCGGCATCAATATCACGCTGGATGAGTTTGCAACCTGGTGGCACGCAGTCCTTGATGAGCAATATATCAAGAAGGAAACACTCACAAAATTCTGGAAACCGGTGTTGCGAAGTGATGGCAGCGCATCATACCGATCCAATGGCTGGGAGCGGCAACATGAAAACGGTGTATTGCGGATCGGTCACGGCGGCGGTTCCCGCATTCATCTCTTTCATTATATCCGGGATATCGCCCCAGACCGATCTGTGACTGTAATCTTTCTCAATAATGGCGGCACCAACTATTTCGACCACAGACGCTTCGGGGGCGATTTGGCAAACGCCCTTACACAGGGCGAGTGATACACGAAACCCAGCGGCTGAAGTATTGATCAAAATCCACGCTACCACGGTAACCCGTACTGTTTGTTCAATGCGCTCATTTGCTTATACATCAAACTTCATTCGTAATTTTCTCTGTTGTTCTCATTCAACTGCCGAAACAACAACTTAGTGAGTTGACACTCGTACTGCACTATGCACAATAGTGTACTTGGTGCAGTAGTACGGACGGAAACGTTGAGGCCGAACGCATTGAACATCCAGATCGTCACTGGCGATAGCCGACCAATCTTCAGGCAAATCGTCGATGGAATACGGATGAAAATTGCTACTGGCCATGTGCGCCCGGGCGATCCATTGCCGAGCTATCGCGGGCTGGCTGCACAATTGACGGTAAATCCCAACACAGTTGCCAAGGCCTACGCGCAACTTGCCAACAAAGGATTGGTTGAATCCCGCAAAGGATTGGGATTATTTGTTGCCGAGCGGCGGCAAATCCTAAGCGAAGACGAGCAGGAGCAGCGACTTGCGCAGGCGATTGATGACTTTATCAATCATACCCTTGATCTCGACTATTTAGACGACGAGATCATGCAACGATTGAAACGGGCTTTGGCGAAACTCGAATTCAAGAAAGCGAGTTAGAAACAATGAACAACAGTTGCATCGAAACAAAAAACCTCGTTCGCCGGTTTGGTAGTAAGACAGCGATGAATTAGCCTATTGAAAAAGGGTCACGTTTATTCAGGTAAATAATCCTGACACAATACGTACTAATTTAAGGGCTCTGACCCGGTATTTTGATGACCAGCTTTCTTTCAAGGAAATTCAGTTCGGTGAATGCGCGTACGATGTTGTTAACGCTGGTTGCGATGTTGGCATTTGCCGCCAATTCGCTGCTTTGCCGAATGGCCCTCGGCCAGGAACTTATTGATGCCGCAACTTTCACTTCCGTAAGAGTGATCGCCGGTGCAGTCGTGCTAACCCTTATTGTGCTTCCGCGGTGGCGGACTGGCAATCGCACTGAGGTCAACTGGCGTTCCGCTGTGATGCTTTTTGCCTACATGGCATTCTTTTCCTTTGCGTATCTCTCGCTCAGTGCAGGAACAGGCGCCTTGATTCTATTCGGCGCCGTGCAGCTAACCATGTTCGTCGTTGCACTAAAAGGCGGAGAACCGTTTCCGTTACTGTCATGGATTGGTCTTGCGCTCGCTCTGACTGGGCTGGTCTACCTCGTATCACCTGGCATCACTGCACCCGATCCGCTAGGCGCCAGTCTCATGGCGGTTGCAGGCGTTGCCTGGGGATTTTATTCTTTGCTTGGTAAGGACGTCGCTGACCCATTGGAGGCCACAGCAAACAACTTTATTTATTCGGTGCCGCTGGTCGTCGTGGTCAGCCTATTCTTTATGGGCGATTTTCACGCCTCATTGAGTGGCCTGGTTATGGCAGCGGCATCTGGCGCCATCACCTCTGGTTTGGGCTATGTCATTTGGTACGCAGCTTTGCGTGGCTTGACAGCGACACGCGCCGCCACGGTACAGCTTTCAGTTCCGGCGATTGCGGCATTCGGGGGTGTTCTGTTGCTGTCTGAGGACATTACCCTGCGTCTCGTTGTGGCCTCCGTCGCAACCCTGGGTGGCGTCTGGATCGTATTGACGCAAAGGGCGCCCCCGTCCCGTCCATCCGGTTGATACCAACCGGAAACCAGCTGGGCGCTGTGCAGGGGATTCAGTGGTTGTTGTTTCTACGTAGAGAATTCGGAAGGAACAACGCAGGATAATCCTGGTCTGGTGGGATCAATTCTGACGGGGTATGTCAATTCGGGTCAGAGGAGCCAATACAATTATTCAATATCGCCAGACTCAAGCTGATGCCCCCATTCGCGTTTTGCTTCCAGATAACGCCTGTTCGCATCACTGACACCGCATACGTGTTTCACCCGTGTGATTTTCTCGATTCCCGTTGCCGTCAGGTCATCGACTTTCTTCGGGTTGTTGGTTAACAG
>QIHS01000479.1 GCA_003229095.1 Woeseia sp.
CGACAGTACCTGTAATGATGGCACCGGGTTTAATTTGTTGACTGGCAAAACTTTCTTCAAATAACTCTGCAAAACTTTCTGACATTAGATTAAGACCAAGAGGATACGAAAAAATCCTCACCCTGTCGTCACTCCACTTCATGTGGCGGACGGTTGTTGATAAAAAGAGCCTAACGTCCTGTTTGACTCACCATTGTGTTCGTTGTCAATTGTTCGTTGTGCATTGTTCGAAATACACGATATTCAATACTTCTTTGCGCGCTAGTCGAGTTCGTCCACCCATTCAAGAATGGTCTGAACTACCTCGTCAATCGTCAGGTCGCTGGAATCCAGCAATCGGGCGTCTTCAGCAGGCCGTAACGGGGCGATCGATCTTTCGGTATCCCGCTTGTCACGATCCTCAATGTCCCGCGAAAGGGCGGCAAGGCTAACATCAATACCCTTGTTCTTCAACTGCTTATGGCGCCTTTTGGCTCGTTCCGCGGCATTGGCTGTGAGGAAGATTTTGAGCTTTGCGTTCGGGAATACATTCGTGCCCATATCCCTGCCATCAGCCACCAAACCAGGTGGTTTGCGAAAGCCCTTCTGCAAATCCAGCAGCGCCTCCCGAACCTCCGGTAGAGCCGCCACATGCGAGGCCATTCGCCCGCATTCTTCGGTTCTCAATTCGTCGCTCACCTCATCATTATCCAGCCAGACCTGCTCGTCCCCCGTGTCTGCCGTCGCGAACCGTATGTCCATATTGCCCGAGAGTTCGGCCAGTTCCGGGCCGCTCGCACGCGCTTTATTCGCTTTGGCCGCTGCCAGCGCGACCAGACGATAGAGCGCGCCGCTGTCCAGCAGGTGCAAACCAAGTACTGATGCCAGTTGCCTGGCAATGGTTCCTTTGCCGGAGCCGCTCGGCCCATCGATCGCAATCACAGGAATATCCACCGGACCCGCTGCCATTAGGCTTCTTCGTCCCTGGCTTGCTCTTCGCTGACAATATTGACCCCTAGCGACCGCAGGCAGCCGATAAAATCAGGAAAGGAGGTATCAACCGAGTCAGTGTCCCCAATGTGCACGGCCCACTTTGCAACGGTTGCTGCAACTGCGAATGACATCGCTACGCGATGATCACCATGACTATCGACGTTGCCGCCATAAAGTTGCCCGCCGTGCACAACCGCGCCGTCTTCTGTTTCATCCACAGCGACACTCAAAGCCCTCAGTCCTTCTGCCATGACGGCAATTCGGTCACTCTCTTTTACACGCAATTCTGCTATCCCGGAAAATCGTGTCTTCCCCGTCGCACATGCGGCAGCGATGAACAGCAACGGAAACTCATCGATAGCCAGCGATACCCTGGCTGGATCGACATCAATGCCATGCAGTTTGGAAGCACGCACAGTCAGGTCTGCGACCGGCTCTTCGCCGAACATACGGACATTCTGCACGCCAATGTCGGCACCCATATCGCGGAGAATATCGATAACACCAGTTCGAGTTGGATTTACACCGACGTCTTTGATGTCAACTTCCGCATCAGCCGACAACAGTGTCGCCAGAATGACAAACGCAGCAGACGACAGGTCCGCCGGCACCTTTACATCGCAAGCAGTCAGGCTTTGTCCGCCCTGCATGATGATCTGGGATTCTCCAGAATTGATGACGATGCCCATCGCACGCATCATCCGTTCGGTATGGTCCCTGGTCACCTGCTGCCCGACAATCACGACCTCGCCATCCGCATAAAGACCCGCCAGCAGAATGGCCGACTTTACCTGCGCGCTGGCAACCGGCATCGCATAAACAATGCCATGCAGATTTTGCCCGTCGATGATCAGCGGCGGAAAGCCTTCGGCTGACCTTAAGTGGGCGCCCATAATTGACAGTGGCTTAATGATCCGATTCATCGGCCGCCCGCTTAGCGATCGATCACCTGCCAACTCTGAAGAAAACGCCTGCCCTGACAACAAGCCCGCAAACAAACGCATTGCGGTTCCTGAATTGCCCATATCCAGCACCGCCGTGGGTGCCTGCAATCCTGCAAGCCCGGAACCGTCGACAACGACTTCATTTGCCGAGGGTCGCTCAATGTGGACGCCGAGTTGACGCAGCGCCGCTAACGTCGCCAGACAATCGCTACCGGACAAGAACCCGCTGATTCGGGTCTGTCCCTCGGCAATCGCCGCTAACATCAACGCCCGATGAGAAATCGATTTGTCGCCGGGAATAGACGCTGTACCGCTTTTCAGGGCGGACGGCTCGACAACGAAATTCATGAAGTGTCCTGGCCCGAACTAACGAATGGCTTTCGGGTATGCGCCAACGACTCGAAACAGCGAACTGTTTTTCTCCAGTTCAAGCAACGCATCTTTAAGGGGTGCCTC
>QIHS01000507.1 GCA_003229095.1 Woeseia sp.
TTGGCCCAATCGGTCGCCCCTCTGTCCTGAAACCTGAAAGATCGCCATCCAGCAGTGTTCATTGCGGGTGGCATACCCCTTCGGTGGGCCCTTAAGGCCGCTCTCCAGAGATAATCAGCGTTGACAGTCCGTGTGCCTGAGCGTTTCCGAGCGTGTTGCGCCTTCGGCGCCTCTTTTAAAGAGGTCTCTTCTGCCAACCCTATTGATTGTTGGGTGCAATCATAGCCAAGTAATTACATGGTTGCCAGCAGGCCCTCAGGAGGCAACAATGCGCCCTCGACTGGTGGAGACTCCCGATGCATGAAATCCGATTGCTGGTTTTTTTATTTTTCGTTTTCAACAACTTAAACGCAACCGCCGCGCCAGCGGACGAATTCGCAGCGTTGCTGGAAGAATCCTGGGAGTGGCAACTGTCGGAAAACCCGGTGTTTGCGTCACGTCTCGGCGACCGACGCTTCAATGACCAATGGTCGGACCTGAGCCTCGAAGCCATCGAGGACAGGTTCGAACAACGGCGTATTTTCCTGCGCCGTCTGCGCGCCATTGACTCGTCCCTGCTCTCTGAAACCGATCAACTCAACTATGACCTGTTCAGGCGCCGGCTCGAAAATTCAATCGATGCATGCCGATGAGCCAGCGCGGTGGAGTGCAGTCGCTGGAATCGACTGCGGACAGGCTGCGCCTCGACAACGTTCAGGACTACGAGGACTGGCTTGCCCGTATGACCCGAATCGAGACGGTGATCGAGCAAACGACCGATTTGCTGGAGGAAGGCAGAAAGACAGGTTACCTGCCGCCGAAAATCCTGATGCAACGCATTCCCAGCCAGATTGCATCGCAACTGGTTGAAGACCCGCAGATGAGTCCGTTTTTCAAAGCATTTGACAACATGCCTGACTCAATTAGCAACGAAGACCAGGCGCGCATTCAACAGCTCGCCAAAGACGTTATCGATGACAACATCGTGCCAGCGTATCGGAAATTCAGTCAATATTTTAACGACACCTACCTTCCGGCGGGTCGCGACAGTATCGGCGCCTCGGCGCTGCCCAATGGCGAGGCGTTCTACGAATACCGCACACGCTTCTACACCACAACGCAAATGACGCCGGACGAAATTCATCGTCTTGGCCTGAATGAAGTAAAACGCATTCGCGAGGAGATGCAGTTGATCATCGATGAACTTGAATTCGATGGCAGCTTCGATGATTTCCTGAATTTCCTGCGTACTGATCCACAGTTTTACTACGAGACTGCAGAAGAACTGTTCGAAGGGTATCTCGCTGTATCAAAACGTATTGATCCTGAAATCGTCAAATTATTCGGAAGATTACCGCGCGCCCCGTACGGCCTGCGCGCCATACCGGACAACATTGCACCCGACACAACGACTGCCTATTACAGCAGCCCGGCCGCGGACGGATCTCGCGCTGGATACTATTACGTCAATTTGTATCAGCCCGAAGTCCGGCCCAAGTACGAAATGGAAGTGCTCTCGATTCATGAGGCGGTGCCGGGCCATCATCTGCAGATCGCCTTGCAAATGGAAATGGAAGACATGCCGAATTTCAGAAAGTATTCGGGTTTCACAGCATTTACAGAAGGCTGGGGTTTGTATAGCGAGGGCTTGGGCTACGAGATGGGTTTTTACAAAGACCCCTACTCACACTTCGGCGCGCTGACTTACGATATGTGGCGTGCGGTTCGTCTGGTGGTTGACACTGGCATGCACTACAAAGGCTGGACCCGCCAACAGGCCATCGATTTTTTCCGCGACAATGCGGCGAAAACGGAGGCCGACATCGTCAATGAAATTGATCGTTACATCTCCTGGCCGGGCCAGGCGCTGGCATACAAGATCGGCCAGCTAAAAATGCAGGAACTCAGGCGCAAAGCCGAACAGGCATTGGGCGACGCATTTGACGTCAGGGCATTCCACGATGAGTTGCTGGGTGCCGGCGCGGTACCGATGGAGGTGCTTGAGACACGCATGAATCGCTGGTTGGCAAAAGCAATCGCTGCGAATATTCCGGCGGAACGTGGTCAGTAGTACGACGGGAATCTCGATTGGAAATGGTGCCGGTGTTAGCTTATTGACCTATTCGTGTTGCATCGCTTTCAATTTCGCTTCGAATGCCGTCTACCCTTACTTGCAGCGGCACTGGCAGCGGGCCAGGCTGGGTCACCGAATGAGCGTAAGAAAACCGGAGGCGGCCATGGGCAATTTCGATATCAAACTACTCGTTACTATCCTGATCCTCGGCGGGTGCTCGCAGGAACAGGCGGGCTCGACAACAGAACCAGCGACAAACACCGCGCCCGAAACAGTGGACTATGCCAACGGCATGGTTTCGTCGGCCCATCCGATCGCGACTGAGGCTGGCCTGGCAATTCTCACCGCCGGCGGCAACGCCTTCGATGCCGCGGTGGCAATCGCGTCGACCCTCAACGTTGTCGAGCCGATGATGTCGGGCATGGGTGGCTACGGCACGATCATGGTGTATTCAGCGGAAGCTGGCGAGCCTTATTACCTCGATGCCAGCGGCAAGATTCCTGTCGGTGTCGATCCAGAGGTCTATCGAGCGCCCACACCCAATTACATGGAAAACAGGGTTGGGCCCAAGGCCGTATCCACGCCGGGTGCATCGCGTGCGTGGCAGGCGATGCACGAACGCTTCGGCAGTATGGATTGGGCAGCGCTGCTGCAGCCGGCCATTGGCGCGGCGGAGAACGGCTACGTCCTGGACGAGCGCGGTGCCCGATATGTCGCAGCAGCGTTTGACGAATTCGGCGACTATCCGCAGAGCATTTTCGGCAGAGGCGGCGAGCCGCTCGGAGAGGGCGAGCGACTGATTCAATCCGACCTCGCAAAAACGCTGCGCATTCTTGCAGATCTACGGCGGCAATATCGGGGTCGTGATTGATACCGCTATGCGCGAATCCGGCGGCTTCCTCGCGATGACCGACCTCGAGAATCACAAGGCCGACTGGTGGACACCGCTGCACCTCGAGTTTCGAGGCCACAATATCTACACGCCGTCTGCGCCGGCGGGTGCGTTTCCCATGCTCGAACGCCTGGGCATGATGGACCTGGCCGGCAGTCGTGATCTGGGCCACAACACGCTGGAATACCTGCACACATTTGCCGAGCTGACGAAAGTGGCGTACTGGGACCGGCTGGCGGCGTACTGGGACCGGCTGGCATTCTCAAGCGATCCTGACATCGGGGAACCCCCGTATGAACGCCTGTTCTCGCCCGACTACTGGCAGAGCCGTGTCGATGCCGTGAATCCGTCAGTGGCGAAAGACTTTGACTACAGCGGCATCGTGTCAGCGAATAATGAAAACACCACTCACTTCGTCGTCGCGGATCGCGACGGCAATATCGTCTCCGCCACGGTCACGCTTGGCGGGCTGTTTGGCAGCAAGATCATGCCCGTCGGAACCGGTTTCTTCCTCAATAACTCACTTCGATATTGCACCTTCGAACCGGCTGGCAATCCGATGGATGCACACCCTGGCCGCCGCAAGCTGTCGAGCGACTCGCCATCGA
>QIHS01000341.1 GCA_003229095.1 Woeseia sp.
GACCTTTGGCTACGGAAACACACCAGGCTCTGTTACAACTGGCAACTGATCGTAAGGGGAAGGTCAGAAGGATTTGTTTTTCATCCTCATTCGTCGCCTCTTGGAATTGGAATACCAGGACGGAGCGGATGGTGACCCTGTATCGCGCACGATCAATCATCCAGTCGGGCACGTGACGGAGGCGTTGACACGCGCTCTTGAGGGTGCCTGCAATATCGGAACGGCTCAGCCGGCTCTGCGTGGCTGCCGGGGAAGCATTTCCCGAAGCAATGAAAACATTGTGTCACTGGCTGCAACCCGTCGAATATACAGGTTTTCTTGTCCATCACTTGTACTTGGCGAAACTTTGTGAGCAGTTTCCATCAGATGCACTGGATTTTTTGGATGCCGTGATTGGGAGTGATCTACGCGTACTGCCACGGGAACTCAAGCAGTGTCTTGATAATATTGGCAATGCCAATCAAGTCTTGGTTAGCGATCCACGTTTTGTCAGATTGACTGAGCTTTGTAAAAGGCGTGGAATTCGAAAAAGTGAGCTAACTATATGAAATATATGGTGGGCGATACTGGATTCGAACCAGTGACCTCCGCCGTGTGAATCCGTTATCACACCCGTTCTGTTTCAGGGGTTTGTAGACTAACACAAGAAATAACAGTCACATAGTTTGTCTTCTGATAAGGCCGAATCACGCTGAATTTCGTTCGCGCTGTGACAAAATTGTGACAAGAAATTTGTCACCAGAGACCGGCGGTGCGGCGTAAAAGAGCATGACCTACAGCAACCCGGCTCTGCGGAGATGACGGGTAACGCAACGTTCAACATCGCCGAAGTGTGGAACTTCACCGGGTACGTGTTCGCGCAACTCAGCTTCCCATCGCTTTCGGTACTGATCGATGCGTTCGCGGTACCGCATTGCAAAGGCGTCGGGGTCGATGGACCGGTGCGTTGCCTTTGATCTGAAAACTGTCGTGGCCTCCATTGCATCCACTTGCGCCTCTTCAAACAACAACAACAGATCGAACAGGTCGCGGCACTGGAGGCGCTGGAGCACGCAGCGCAGCTTCTCGCCAGCGATCTCGGCCAGGGTATACACGTGCACGCTCGCATCCTTTGGCAGGTCCGGCCAGCGCGGCAAGAGACGTTGTCTTTCTGTATTTAATACCAGTTCGTCGTCGGCGAGGTCGAGCTTGAGCGTCCGTTTGCGGCCAAGTGGACCGAGGTAAGCGATTCGAGGCGGTTCGTCGTCAGTAAGGCGCAGTCCCTGAATCGATCCACCGGTGCTTTCAAGAGCACGGGTTATCGCCGCGTAACCGTCTTCGATAGAACCCGTGACCAAAGAGAAGTCCAGGTCCGCTGAGTAGCGGTAATTTTCAAAGTGGCAGAGCCGCAGTGCTGTGCCGCCCTTGAAGACCAGGCCCGTGTCGTTCTCCAGAGCTGCAACCCCGGCAATGACATGGGCCAGGACATAGTCCCGCTCAACAGTTTTAGCGGGGACGTTGTCACGTGCAGCGCGCCGGGTAATGTGTGCCCTGGTAATCATTGTTTCGCCACACTCGCAATTTCAGCAGGCGATTGTGGCCAACGAACGCGCCAGCGAGCATCTCTCCATACGCGAGGCATGTTCACGCCAGGCTCAAGATCAAGGTCGGCAGTCAGTGGTTTGAGTGGATGAAGGCGGCCTGCCAGACCTTCGACTTCGAGTGCATCCGCGATTGATCCAATGCGGCGCAATGCAGCCGCCCAACCAAGGACTTGTGCATAGTGGGTGAGTGCCGTGATATCAATTCTGTTACTGGCTGCAGCAATCGCCTCCGCCAGCACCGTAGCGCCACCAACAAGATTAGGTCGCATGGCTGCATCAAGCAGCGCACGCTCAATACCAGAGACCCAGGACAAGCCACATGCTACTGCGCCGATGTTGATACTGGACTCGGGCTCCCGAACGATGTGCAGGGGCCTGCCGGACAAGGTCTTCGCACGGATTCGCCGGGGAGTAGCGACATAAATAGACCGAGCCGGATGAACAATGAGGTCGTGCTCGTCCAGTGCAGTTCGATAGGCCATGCGATGAGGAATGCCTGCAAAGGCAGCACCCACCGCCAGCGCGACCTCTTCGGCAACCGAGGGTGTGCCAAGTACGCCTAACTGACGAATAACGTAATGCCCGCGACGAACGCGATCAATCAGGCCTGCAGTGAGCATACGTTGCAGCAAGTTGCCGGTGGCGGATGGCGATTGGCCGAAACGCTGTTGGGCCTCAGCAAAGGTGAAGTGCATCCTGCCATCGGCGACTAAATTATCCACCAGCCTGAGGGCAGCATTGTGTGATTGATAGCTCATAATTCACGTATTCTGTGAA
>QIHS01000256.1 GCA_003229095.1 Woeseia sp.
TACTTCGTAAGATCTTCATGTTGTTCCTCCTGTTTGTTAATCGAATTGCCATCGCGTGCTTTGGCGACGGTCAAGGAGGAAGATGCAATTGTCGTGCCAACCCTTGATTTAGTTAACCGAGATCGATTCTGTGACTGCTCACAGCATGATTTCCACTGCGTGAGTGTCGCCGCCGGACGACATAAGACGGGACTATGGCATCCAGAACGTCCGGTTAGCGGCATCGCGGTCGTCGCGAATTTGCGACGGGATTATAGGGAACTATATTAGGAGGCGGTTCACACCACAGCGACGGCTATAGGCTGATGAAGTTGAGGACGACATGTTGTTGTTGCACAACGGTGCCATGATTCGGCGACAAGGAAGCAATGGGAGATTACTGCATGACCGAGTGCGATTCGTGCTTGCCCTGATTGCCAGCAGCGGACGCTCATGTGACTGCACAACATCGTCTCCCAACCGTATTCGATTTCGGCAGTGATCGCATCAAGGTCACCGAGGCGGTAGTCGGTTGACACCTACTGCGGCAACGGCTCTCCTTCGATCATGCTTGCTCGCCAAACATTTGCTTCGGATAGCGAAACATACCGGAGGTGCGGTTCAAGTCCGTGCCAGGTATTCCAAATCGGAACCTGCCGGTTTCTGGAACAGGCGCAAGCCGAATTCCGGCACGATCGCCAACAGGTGATCAAAGATATCAGACTGGATATCCTCGTAGAGCCCCCAGTCGGTTGTATTGGTAAAGCAGTATATTTCCAATGGCAGTCCCTCAGGGCCAGGTGCGAGCTGCCGCACGATCAAGGTCATGCCAGAATGAATTTTCGGGTGGTTCTTTAGGTAGTTGTACGCGTAAGCTCGAAACATTCCAACATTCGTCAGCCGTCGCATGTTGACGTCTGTACCTGCCTCAGTCGCAAGTCCTTTGTTGTAGTCCGCCAGTTCATTTTCCTTGGTCTCTATATAGTCCTTTAGCAAAGCGAAACGAGTGAAGTGATCCACCTCTTCCTGCGTCTGGATGCGAATTGAAGATACATCGATAAAAATCGCCCGCTTGATGCGCCTCGCACCCGCCTGCGACATGCCACGCCAGTTCTTGAATGAGTCGGTAATCAGCCGGTGTGTCGGAATGGTTGTAATTGTCTTGTCCCAATTCTGCACCTTGACAGTGTGAAGCTGCACGTCAACGACGTCGCCATCGGCACCGAACTGTGGCATCTCTATCCAATCGCCAACGCGGACCATGTCCTGCGCTGTCAGCTGTACGCTGGCGACTAAAGAAAGAATTGTGTCCTTGAATACCAACAACAAGATGGCCGTCATTGCACCGAAGCCACTGAGCAGCAGCAGAGGTGACCTGTCCAGCAGCACCGCGACTGCCAATACGCTACCCAGAACCCAGACAACAATTTGTATGAGTTGCACGAATCCTTTCAGCGGCCGGTGCTTCGCCATTGGCATCGCTGTATCGTCGCGGCCATGGTTAGCATCAACACGATATAGGCGATGGTCAGATTGTGGATAAAACCGGCATAGCTTTCCGGCAGGCCGGCAATGAACGGCACGCCACTAACGATAATTAGCGCAGGCAAAACCTGGACGAGCCGGCCAAATACGTTGTGCGTGACCAGCACGTCGTCCCAGGCGATATTTGATCGTCTGGCGACCGCGCGCACTGCGCGGACCACGACAAACTTAACCAGCAAGTGGGCAATGATCGCACCCGCCAGCAAGGCGAGCAGACCGATCGCAGGCGGTAATAACGGGTGAATCGTGCCGAGCTTTTCTAACATCTCTTGTTAGTCCTGATAACGATTGCGAAAAATAGCGTCGCCACTGTTCATAGCGTCAAGTCGAAATTTTCGCTAACCGGAAGTCCAAACGTGACAACCCACCAATCGCCGGCAACGACCGGCGACGGTGGGCAACTCAGCTTGTGGGGAAACCTGGCCCTCTAAAAGAGCTGCTAGTGTTCTTCGGCGTGCTCGTGTTCTTCCTCACTGGCAGCCGGCACCGGCCGTGACGAACTGTGGGTGTGCACGACCTTCCATTTGCCGTCGACCTTCCGGAAGAGGAATGTCTGATGACCACGGCTATGAAACTTCTCCTGACTACGCTTCACCATACCCGAGACTTCTGTCGAGGCGACAGCCCAGGCGAAGTCACCTTCGAAGTATGTATCGATACCGGAAAATTTGAGTGTCAGGCCTTCGATCGCATCGCCCTCAGGTTCAACGTGATGCTCTATGAGATCGGTCAGGCCCTCGTTCTGGCCACCCGACTCAATGTATCGAGCACCTTCGAAATCGAGAAAATGTTTCCGAAATGGCGTGCCATCCGCCTGCTCCCAGCCAACCGCGATCGCATTGATAATTGCAGTCAATTCACCGGCGTCATTGTGCCTGGGCTGGCTGCGTGAGGAAGGGTTGGCTGAGAAGCGCAACTACGACACCACAGGTAATGCGAGTCCAAATTTTCATTTCTGTCTCCAAAGTTTATTTATTGTTGTTGCGTTCAAACTGGCAAGGGAATATATCATTGAACCGGTCCTGGCCATTTGCCAATCGGCTATGTCCGATCGACGATTTACAATCGACAATCCACAATGGCAATGCATCAAAACCACGCGCGAAGACCAATCACCAACTGCGCCTCAGACGTATCCTCACCCGCGAAACGGGCGAAATCGGCAGTACCTCCGTACAATTTTGACCAGTTGATGCCAATATAAGGTGCAAATTCGCGGCGAATCTCGTAACGCAACCTGAGGCCAAGCTCGATATCAGACAGCCCGGACCCAATGCCCACACGAATATCTTCCTTCCCGTACAAATTAATTTCGATCTCCGGTGTAAGTATCAATCGCTGCGTTAAAAGCAACTCATATTCGCTGTCGAACCGCAAAGCAGTACGACCTGATTCACCGATGAAGAGGGCAATATCTGTTTCAAAGAAGTACGGCGCAAGCCCCTGGAATCCGATGGCTGCCCAGCTTCGGCTTGGCGAGGGCTTGAAGTCATGGCGCACACCAACCTGGAACTCCCAATACGTGGCGACGGCTTTACTGTAGAGGAACTGTATTTCGGCATCTTCTGTTGAGCCATCGGAATACTCCCCTTCCGTCTTGATCCACAACTTGCGCAGATCCTTACCAAGCCAGCCCTGGCCACTCCACGAAAGCGTGTTGTCGCCGGTATCCTGCCACTCAAACTGATCAAGTACTCCCATGAGCAGGAGCGGGTCGTCTTCGGCGGCGGCCTGCGCATCCCTTGCCAACAAAAGAGAGATTGCGAGCAACAAAATGCCGGCGACGGAAAAGCTGCGTTCTGCCTGATTAGCCATCTAGCTCACCCTCACTTCGCGGAACATGCCCGGCATGTGAAAAATAAGATGACAATGAAATGCCCAACCGCCAAGCGCGTCGGCTGTGACGAGGAAGCTGATTTTCGACCCTGGCTGCACAATAACGGTATGTTTTCGGGGAATATAATCCGGGTCACCGGTTTCCAGGTCGCTCCACATTCCATGCAGATGAATCGGGTGTATCATCATTGTGTCGTTGACAAGATTTATCCGCATTCGCTCGCCGTAATTCAATCGCAGCAACTCGGCATCGGCAAATTTGATGCCGTTCATTGACCACATGTATCGACTCATATTGCCGGTGAGGTGTAACTCGATTTCCCGTTCGGGATCCCGTGGATCAGGCGTCCGATAGAGGTTTCTGATATCGGCGTACGTCAGTACTCGCCTGCCATACAAGCGCTGGTGATCGCGGAGGCCGATACCCGGGTCAGACACACCGTCTAACGGCGTCTCCGCGAGCATGTCAACGTGAGGACCGAACTCCGAACTAATATGCGATATCACGCGCTGACTGCCATACCCGGCTGGATCGATGCCTGTTTGACCCGAGGACATCACCTCCTGCATTCCACTCATGTTGTGCTGGCTGTGATCCATACCACCGGTTTCCGCTTCCTGTGCGGAACCCATGTTGCTCATATCATGCTGGCTATGATCCATGCCACCTGAAGCCGGCTCGGCCGTTTGGCCCATGCTGCTCATGTCGTGCTGACTGTGATCCATGCCGCCCATACCCATATCTCTGTGGCCAAGCAACACCCGCGGATCCACTTTGGGAACATCGGGGATCCAGTCGGAATCGGGACTCAGGATCCCCCTGGCATAACCGGTTCTGTCGTTGCTTTGCGCGAATATTGTGTACGCGCTATCCGCGTTTGGCTCAACGATTACATCGTAGGTTTCAGCAACCGCGATGCGAAACTCGTCGATCGATACTGGTTCAATATTCTGACCGTCGGCGGCAACTACCTTCATCTTCAAACCAGGGATACGCACATCATAAATTGTCATTCCCGATGCGTTAATGAAACGCAGCCTGATCTTTTCACCCCGTTTGAAAAGGCCGAGCCATCCATCTTCGGGCGTCGCACCGTTCATCAAAAAGGTATAGGTATAGCCGGTAACGTCGGACAGGTCGCGGTCGCTCATGCGCATCTGGTTCCACATCGAGCGATCCCTTCGGGTCTGACCGATACCCTTTTCCGCAATGTCGCGCCACCAATCTCCGGCAGTGCGTTCGTTAAAATTGTAGTAGTCGCTTTGTTTCTTGAGCTTGGCGTAGATTCTCTC
>QIHS01000492.1 GCA_003229095.1 Woeseia sp.
GCAATTGCGGCAGCCGTAAATGCCACCAGGCAAACCGGTGGCGTCACATTGCTGTCCTGCGACAGCCAAAAGATGATCAGGTGCGCGCTCAGCAGCATGCCGGTGACCAGCGCAGGGTCCAACAATTCGCTGCGAACAAGTTGCCGCATCTCCTGCGGCATTTCATTGAGCGCCCGAAGAGGGTCCCCATCAAACAAATTGACGATAGCCTGAATGCTGGCGGGCAGGTCTGTCGCGCGCAATGCATCCAGCATTGCGGTCTGGCTCATCAGGTCGTAAAGCGCCGGGGCCGCCAGCGTCGCCAGCACGATATAGGAGGCGGTGACCGGTAACCCCATGCCGAGAATCAATGAAGCCAGTGCGACCAATACGAGTGTCAACAACAGGCTGCCGTCTGCCCACTCAACGATCATGATGGAAAAAGCATTGCCCAGCCCGGTTGTCGTGACGACATTGATGACGAGGCCGACCGCGACCAGCAGGAGTGCAGTCGGCACCATGATGCGCAGTGCATCGAGAATGGCATCGACACAGCGACTCGGCGTCATTGGCGTATCGGAAAACCAGGAGGCGGCGATGACGGCCAGTATTGCGACGGTGGCCGACCTGACCGGTGTATATCCGATGACCAGCGAGGCGACGAGCACTGCCAGGGGGATGAGAAACAGCCAGCCCTTTTTCAACTCAGCCAGTGCCGATGGCCGGCTTTCAGCACTGTCTGTTGTCATGCCCTGCCGCCGCGCTTCGATGCGTACAAAAAAAGCAACCGTCAGGAAATACAGCAGCGCCGGCAGCACTGATACGGAAATGATCTGCAAATACGGGATCTGTGTGTAGCTGGACATGACAAATGCACCAGCGCCCATCACCGGCGGCATCAGTTGCCCGCCTGTGGAGGCGGCGGCTTCGACACCGGCTGCAAAACGCGGCGAGAAACCGGATCGTTTCATCATTGGAATGGTAATGACGCCCGTTGACACCGTTGTTGCAACCGCAGACCCCGATACCGATCCCATCAGGCCCGAACCGATGACCGCGACATGGCCAGCGCCACCCTGGTAACGACCAGCGAATAGTCGCGCAATGTTGACGATGAAATCTCCGGCGCCTGATTTGAGCAGAAACGCTCCGAACAGTATAAACATGAAGACAAACGTTGATGAGATGTTCGCGACCATGCCGAACATACCGTCGCCGCTGAAATAGCTTCGGTATAAGACTGTCTCCATGCTGAGCCCGGGAAAAGCAAACACACCGGGCACGTAGCGGCCAAGAAACAGGATGTAGGCGAGGCTCAATGCAATCAGAGCCGGCATGAACCAACCGCTGGTCCGCCGTGCAAACTCCATGGCGAGCAATACCGAGACAGCCGCGAACAGGTAGTCGGGCAGAATGAATTCCGCTTCGCGAGCATAAAGCGAGTCTTCGAACAGTATCAGGTAGACGGCGACCGATACGGAGACCAATGCCAGCAAATAGTTAAAGGCTTTGGGTGACGCAGGTCTTCGGTTCTCGTTGGTCTGATGAAAGCCCAGTGCACAGAGCGCGCCGAAACCGCCAAAGTGAATGGCGGCGAACCACAATTCTGAAACGGCGGTGAAGAGATTGTTGTAGACATGGAACAGCGCGAACAGCACCGCACCCCATTTGAGCAGAGGTGAATTCATGGTGGTGCTATCGCTGCGGGAATTGCGATGCCTTGCTCGCGATAGTAGCGTGCCGCGCCGGGATGTAATGGCGCGCCGAGTCCCGTCAATGCTTTTTCCAGGGACACCTCCCGGGTGGCTTTGTGTATCTCATGTAGCGCTGCCAGATTCTCCCAGATCGTCTTGGTGATTTGATATACCGCTTCGTCCGGAACATCGGCACGTACAGCGAGAACGTTCGGGTGTGCGATTGTCTCTATGTCAGACGCCTGATTCGGGTAGGTGTTGGCCGCGATGACGTAGCGACTCCAGAGTGGGTAGGTTTTGTTGACCGCGACGATATCCGCGTCGCTGAAGCTCAGCAATGTCAGGTCTTCGCCGACAGCAGCAAAGGCACGAGTGATGCCAGTCACCGGCGGGCCCGCGGGAATGTTCATGCCGACGATCGTGCCGTCCTGAATAGCATTCGCCGTGGCGCCGTAGCCCATGTAGGCAAGGTCAAACTTGTTTTCGTAGTCGATTCCGAGATTCTTCAGAATGTAGTCACCACTTTTTTCAGCACCGGAGTTTCTTGCACCAAGGACAAAACGCTCCCCGTCCAGCGAGTTCAGGTCCCAAATCGTTCCGTCGCTAACAAGGTCGTTGTGCAAAACGAAGTGATCGGCGTTGGGCCACATTGCACCAATGCTGCGTAACCACGGCT
>QIHS01000212.1 GCA_003229095.1 Woeseia sp.
ACGGTCAGCTTCTTCACGTAAACACCTTTGGACGCTGCAGGCTTGCCTTTCTTAAGATCAACCAGCAATGCGTCAAGGTTTTCCTTCAGCGCCGGCACTTCGAAATCGGCTCGTCCGATTGGGCAATGAATAATGCCCGCCTTGTCTGTTCGGTAGCGCACCTGGCCTGCTTTCGCGTTCTTGACTGCCGTCTCAACGTCGGCTGTCACCGTGCCCACTTTCGGGTTTGGCATCAAACCACGCGGGCCAAGTATCTGGCCGAGTGCGCCAACAACGCGCATCGCGTCAGGAGTGGCAATGACGACGTCAAAATTCATCTCGCCGCCTTTCACGGTTTCTGCCAGGTCTTCGAAACCGACAATGTCCGCACCTGCAGCTTTCGCTTTATCTGCGTTCTCGCCCTGGGCAAATACCGCCACGCGAACAGTTTTTCCTGTGCCGTTGGGCAATACCGTTGAGCCACGTACAACCTGGTCCGACTTGCGAGCATCAACGCCGAGATTCACCGACACATCGATGCTCTCGGGGAATTTGGCAGTCGCGAATTCCTTGACGAGACTCAGCGCCTCGTCAATGGCATAGACAGAATCAGCGTCAACTTTCTCACGCGCAATCTTTCTGCGTTTCGAAATTGAAGTCATGACACCACTCCTTCTGTCTCGATACCCATGCTGCGCGCCGTTCCAGCAACAGTGCGTACCGCTGCGTCCATATCGGCAGCCGTTAAATCGGGCATCTTTGTGGTCGCAATCTCTTCAAGCTGTGCGCGATTGACCTTGCCAACCTTTTCCGTATTCGGCGTTCCGGAGCCTTTCTTGATGCCGGCCGCCTTGCGCAAGAGCACCGCTGCTGGCGGTGTCTTGGTAATAAAGGTGAAACTGCGGTCACTGTAGACGGTGATAATCACCGGAATCGGCAAACCGGGCTCAACACCCTGCGTCTGCGCATTGAACGCTTTACAAAACTCCATGATGTTCACACCATGCTGACCCAGTGCGGGACCAACCGGTGGACTTGGATTTGCCTGGCCTGCAGGTACCTGCAGTTTGATATAGCCAGTTACTTTCTTAGCCAAAGTTCTTGCTCCTCGAGTGCATGCGGCTTGCCAGGCCTCCTCGTAATTTTCCAAAAAAATCAAAATCGGGCTCTGACCCGGTTATTGGGCTCTGACCCGGTTTTTTACCTTAAGTCTTTCTAACCTTTTTCGACCTGACTAAAGTCAAGTTCGACGGGCGTAGACCGCCCCAAAATTTGTACTGCAACCTGCAAGCGGCTCTTCTCGTAATTCACCTGCTCAACGACGCCGCTGAAGTCATTGAACGGCCCATCCGTGACGCGGACCACCTCGCCCGGCTCGAACAATACTTTCGGCCTGGGTTTGTCGACGCCTTCCTGAACCCGGTTCAGAATCTGGTCTGCTTCCTTTTCAGTAATCGGGGCAGGCCGGTCGCTTGATCCACCAATAAAACCGAGAACTTTCGGCACTTCTTTCACCAGGTGCCAGGTTTCGTCGTCCATCTCCATTTGCACAAGGACGTAGCCGGGGAAGAACTTGCGCTCGCTGCGCCTCTTCTGTCCTTCCTTCATTTCGACGACCTCTTCGGTCGGCACCAGAATATCGCCAAACTTTTCCTCAAGGCCCATCAATTCGATACGCTCACGCAACGATGCTTTCACCTTGTGTTCGAAATTCGAATATGCGTGGACTATGTACCAGCGCTGTGACACTCGCTTTTCCCCTTAACCCTTATATCGACTCAATGACTCAACCAACCAACGATCGGGTCAGCCAGAGCAGGAACGAATCCAGTCCCCAGAAAAAGATCGCCAGAATGAGCGTGAAAACAAATACTGCAAGTGCCGTTTGGGTCGTTTCCTGCTTTGTTGGCCAGATAACCTTGCGAATCTCGATTCGAGATCCCTGGATGAATGCCCACAGACGTTGGCCCTGCGCACTGGTCATCGCCACTCCGCCGCCAAAAATCAAGCCACCCAAAACGAGCAGCACACGCAGCGGCAAGGACCACTCAATATATGTGTGGTAGCCGTATACACCGCCGATCAGCAATCCAGCCGCCATCAGCAGCTTGATTGTATCGAGCATGCCCGACTGATTGGTTTCCTGTGTTGTTGTTGTCACTTGCTTTTGCCTTTAACTCTTGTCTGTTTTTAAACCTGTGCCAACCGGAATCGACCTGCAATTCCAAGTCACAATTTTTGAAGCACCTGCCAATCGAAATCAATCCACAATTCCAAGCTTGGCAGGCCAGGAGGGAATCGAACCCCCAACCTGCGGTTTTGGAGACCGCCGCTCTGCCAATTGAGCTACTGGCCTTTCGCGTCTAATATCACGCGGAACTCTGCGCGCTCTTTCAATCGCCCTGCCACCGATGTTTGATTATTCGATAATCTTGGCGACTACGCCCGCACCAACCGTTCGACCACCCTCGCGAATAGCAAAACGAAGTCCATCTTCCATCGCAATCGGTGCAATCAGGTCAACGACCATCTGCACGTTATCGCCCGGCATCACCATCTCTGTGCCTTCGGGTAATTCACAAGCACCTGTCACATCGGTCG
>QIHS01000047.1 GCA_003229095.1 Woeseia sp.
TCGTTTCCGATAATCTGGTAGTACTCGTGTCCTTTTCCGGCAAGCAGCACGACATCGTCGCTGGCTGCAGCGGCAACAGCGTGTGCGATTGCGGCGTCTCTGTCCTCGATCACCTCGGATCCGTCCCGCATTCCGCCAAGAATATCTGCAATGATCTTTGCGGGTTCCTCAGTGCGTGGGTTGTCGCTGGTTACGACCGGATAGTCCGCGAGGCGTTCGGCTATCTCTCCCATCATTGAACGTTTGCCGCGATCGCGATCACCACCGCAGCCAAACACGCACCACAGTTTTCCCGGGCAGTGCCCGCGCAATGCCGTGAGGGCAGCTTCGAGACTGGCGGGAGTGTGCGAATAGTCGACATAAACCGATGGCAGGCTGTCGTCCGCAGGCGATTCAACCCGCTGCATTCTCCCGGGCGGTGCCGATACTTTTTCGAGCACATCGCAGGCATCGGCCAATGAGACTTCCTGGCAAAGCATCTGTGCCAAAACCTGTAGCGCATTTGCGACGTTAAACTCACCCGGCATGCGCAGCGAAAGTTCAGCCAACCCCCAGGAACTCTCGATGGAAATATTCCAGCCGTCGGGCTTGCGCTCCACCAGCGGTGCAAAAATATACGGTCGGCCTTTGCCGGCCCGGCCCGGCAGAGTTGAGACTGTGACCACATTGGAACCGCAGCGATCGGCGAGCTCAACACCAAATTCTGTGTCCATGCTGACAATTCGATTGCGAATGTCGTGGTCGAGAAACAGGCTCGCCTTGGACTCAAAATAGGCCTGCATGCTGCCGTGATAGTCGATGTGATCACGACTCAGGTTGGTAAATATAGCCGTGTCGAAATGTATGCCATCAATGCGATTTTGTTCGATTGCGTGTGATGACACTTCGATCGCCGCATGTTGCGCGCCCTGTCCGCGAAATGAGGCAAGTAGCGTATGCAATTCGATGCACGGCGGTGTGGTCAACGAACCTTCGCTATCGATGGAAGCGAGCCCGCTGCCCAATGTGCCGACATAGGCACATTTCTTACGCAATTTTGTCAGGCATTGCTGAATCAGGTAGGCGACCGTCGTTTTGCCGTTGGTGCCGGTTACGCCCGTCACATTCACTGACTTCGACGGCGAATCAAACCAACGGTTTGCGATCTCGCCAAGCTGGCCTGCAAGTCCATTGACGGGAACCAATGGAATGTTCGCCTCAGGCGCGCTACCGGTTGCATTACTGGTTGCGCAATCCCATACCACCGCCGCAACACCGGCGGCCAACGCCTGGTCGAGGTGATCCAGGCCATGTGAAGTCCTGCCCTGGCACGCTAAAAATACATCGCCGGCCTGAATCTTTCTGCTGTCCGCTGCGATACCGGATATCGGCACCTGTGGTGCATCCGCGATGCCGCTCAACAATGCCTTGAGATCGCCTTGCCCGGTGAGGATTTGTGCCGGCATGCTCATTGACTCTTCGCCTGTACCAGCCCGTCATGTGCCGATACAGGTAATGCGTCAGGCGGCACAGCCAAAAGCCGCAATGATTCCGACATGACGTCAGAGAACACCGGTGCAGCCACCTCCCCACCGTAGTAGAGATCGCCGGTTGGCTCGTCAATGATGACCACCGCAGCGAGTTTCGGGTTACTCGCCGGGGCGAGACCAGCGAAGACAGAAAAATAGCGGTCCTCGGAATAACCGCCGGGAGTATATTTCCAGGACGTGCCGGTTTTTCCTGCGACGGTATAGCCGTCGACCATGGCGGCACTTCCAGTGGCACCCGGTTGCACCACCGCTTCCATCATGCGGCGAATTGCAATCGCAGTGTCACCACTGATCACTCGCTCCGATTCACCGGGTTGATCAAGCTTGATCAACGAGACCGGTCGAGCATTGCCATCGCCACCCAGCGCTGAATAGGCCTGCACCAACTGCAGCGGGGTCACCGAAACACTGTATCCGTAGCCGAGCGTCGCCTGGTTAATGCGCCGCCAATCGCTGTAGTGGGTCAGCAGACCGGCAGATTCTCCCGGAAAACTGCTCGAGGTCAGTGAGCCGAAGCCGAAATCAGTCATCGTGCGCCACAACTGATCGGGTTCCAGCGACAATGCGATCTTTGCGGCACCGACATTGCTGGAACGAGACAGCACTGTGCTCATACTGACCCTGCCCAAATTGTGGATGTCCTCAATTTTTTTGGGTCCGACGACGACGTAGCCGGGCGAGGTATCGATTATGCTGCTCGCGCGATAGCGACCGCTTTCCAGGGCGGCGGCCAGGATCAGCGGCTTGATACTTGAGCCCGGCTCGAAGATATCGGTGATCGCGCGATTTCGGTAACGTTCCGCTGAGTACTGCGCGCCAGCACTTCGCCCGATTCAATATCGAGAATGACGATCGAGCCGGATTCTGCCTTGTGACGCTGAATAGACGCCTTGAGTGAGCGATAGGCCAGGTACTGCAGGCGCAAATCGATACTCGAACTGAGATCATTTCCATGGCGGGCCGGCTTGATGCTGGCAACATTCTCGACAGACCTGCCCAGGCGATCTTTGAGTACGCGTTTCGAACCAGTCTCTCCCTCAAGCCAATAGTTAAACGCCAGTTCAAGCCCTTCCTGGCCCTCGTCGTCGATGTTCGTAAAACCGACAAGATGGCCGGTGACTTCGCCTGCCGGGTAATAGCGGCGATATTCGCGCAACGAATTGACGCCCGGCAGATTCAGTGCCATGACTTTATGCGCCAGTTCCGGGTTCAGATGGCGCTTCAGGTACACGAACTCTTTGTCCATGCTGCGTGTAATACGTCGCATCAGCAGCTCGCTATCGAGACCGAGCAGACGCGCTAGTTCCGGCACCCGATCAAACGCGGTGGCCAGCTTCTTCGGGTTTGCCCACACGCTGTTGACCGGTGTACTGATCGCCAGCGGCTCTCCGTGACGATCCGTAATCGTGCCGCGATGTGCCGAAATTCGTTCCGTGCGCAGGTGGCGCGCATCTGCCTGCTGATTCAGGAACTCTTTGTTGAAGACCTGCAAATGAACTGCCCGCGCGAAAAGTACGCCGGAGAACAGCACGAAAAACGCGATGATCGGCATCAACCGGCCGGTAAATCGGCGCGCGGATTGCATGCTCTTTTGCGAGGCGCGCGTCATTTCAGCTCAATGAAGAAGATTTCTTTGGAATCAGGCCGCAGCAGTGACAATTCTTC
>QIHS01000544.1 GCA_003229095.1 Woeseia sp.
AATATGTCATTTTGCTCCTGCACGACCGGGCCGAAATGACAACCGATACGAATAGCAACCTTAATTTCGCCATCACCGGTACTGATTCGTGCCTGCATCTGGCTGGCCGCGCCCATTGCGTCGTCAACGGTTGGAAAGGTGGACATCACCTCGTCGCCGATTGTCTTGATAACGGTTCCGCTGAATTGGTCTGTAGCCTCTTTCATCGCGTCGAGGCAGCGAGCAACTGTCGCACTCGCCTTCGTATCGCCATATTTGTCGTATATCTGTGTGCTGCCGACAACGTCAGCAAACAGAATCGCGACTTCCAGGTCTTTGGCCATGCCGATACGTTCCAGTGAAACCGTGTCAAAAAATGCCGATACCGGCCGGATCGACCAGTATAAGCGCTAAAGCGATTGGAAATTGTACATTATGTCTAACTGACAACCGTCATGTACTTTGAATATTATTGCGCCAAGCCACTAAATCTGCGACGTTTTTTGTCTACTTTTCAGCCACAATATAGGCAATCCAGGCCAGATCCGCCTCACCCTTCTCATCTGGCGAAAATTCACCGTTGCCCTCGCCGTCCTCGTCCTCTCCTTCCCAGTAAAGGGTGGACTTGCTGAAACCGGCTTCCGCCATGACTTCGCGAATTTCCGGGGCAGACCAAAGCCGCCATTCGTAAGTGAACGCTTTCTTGATTCTTGACCCATCCGGAAATTTGAAGTGAATATGGCAACGAATGAAGTTGGATACCGGATGGAACTTCGCCTGATGCCAGACGTAGGTGAATCCTTCGTATTTGGTCTTTTCTTTGGTCTCCTCCTGCGCCTCAGGGCCGCCGAACATATCAACGAAAAATAGTCCGTCCTCCTTAAGCGCAGCATGTGCTTTTTGGAAATAGCTGCGCAGTGCATCCCGAGTGTCGAAGATGAAATAACTGAAATTGAATGCCGCCAGAATATCGATGTCCGGTGTATCAACGGTCAGCACGTCCGATTCGATCAGGCGAACCCTCGCCTGGTCGGCCGCTTTCAGCCGGCTGAGTCTATGCTGCCTGCCCCAGTCGAGCACCGAGCGCTCGATATCGACGCCAATCGACTGAAACTCCTCGCCCTGTTTCACCCACTCACAGGACACGCTGGCCGTGCCACAAAAGTCTTCGCGAAAAAGATGCGCTTCGCCACCACGAATATCCTTATATGTTTGTTGCAGAAATTCGACTTCGTGCTCAACATTTTGCACTGACTTTTCATAGAGATCATGAAGGTCAGCCTGCTCAGCCATGGTAGGACTTGCACTTGCGGGTTTTGCGCTCATCAGGGGTTACGCTCTGTGGTTTGTTAAATCGACCGGTCGTGCATTGTATCCAGTCATCGCCAAACAATCACGGCCCGTGATCAAGGTGAAATCATTAGTCGCGAAAGTCTATGCGGCATGAGGTAATCGCGCGAGGGCTGTCTCAACCACGTCGATGCCCGCACCACTACGGTGTGCGTTCTCACTAAGATGACGGCGCCAGGCCCTTGCGCCAGGCAGACCGGCGAAAAGTCCAAGCATATGCCGGGTGATGTGTTTGAGCTGGGCACCTGCGGCCAGTTCGTATTCGATGTAAGGCAACATCCGCTGAACAATTTCATGTCGGTCAGAGGCAGCGTTGCCCGTACCAAAGGCGTTTTCGAGCTCCGTCAAAAACCAGGGCTGATGGTAAGCCTGCCGCCCGATCATGACGCCGTCGACATGCTTGAGATGCTCGTGACATTCAGCCAGTGAAGCAATGCCGCCATTGAGCATAATTATTAGTTCCGGCATTTCCGCCTTGAGCCGATAGACGCGCTCATAGTTCAGGGCAGGAACCGTACGATTCTCTTTGGGACTCAATCCCTTCAGCAAGGCCTTGCGCGCATGCACGACAAATGTGTCACAACCCGCCTCTGCGTTTGTGCTGACGAAAGTACGTAGAAAATCGTAGTCATCAAAGTCGTCGATTCCAATGCGCGTCTTGACTGTGATGGCTACGTCGCACGCAGATCTCATCGCACGAACACAGTCAGCCACCAGCATGGGACGCGCCATCAGGCAGGCGCCGAACTGGCCGCTCTGCACACGGTCACTGGGACAACCCACATTGATGTTGATCTCGTCATAGCCTTTTTGCGCACCCAACACTGCTGCTTCTGCCATCAATTGCGGATCGCTGCCACCGACCTGCAATGCGATCGGATGCTCGCTTGCATCAAACCGAAGAAGCTTATCGGCGTCGCCGTGCTTGAGTGCCGCCGCCGTCACCATCTCGGTGTACAGCGTCACAGACGGGCTTAACAAGCGCATGAAAAATCGGCAATGCCCATGAAAAATCGGCAATGCCGGTCAGTCCAGTCCATCATCGGCGCAACAGATATGTTTGAGCATTTCATCAAGTATTTCGCGTTGACCTTTGGTTATTAAATCCAATTATGTGGCGGCAAATCGAGAATGCAATACCCAACGAATGTTGCCCGATTTAC
>QIHS01000468.1 GCA_003229095.1 Woeseia sp.
TCGAAATTGTGATGTCGAGACCACGAATGGTATCGATCTCGTCATAATTGACTTCCGGGAAGATGATCTGCTCGGTAACACCCATGCTGTAATTGCCTTGCTTATCAAAGGACTTGGGGTTCAAGCCACGGAAGTCACGAATTCTCGGAATGGCAATATTCACCAGTCGATCAAGAAACTCGTACATACGCTCTCGTCGCAGCGTGACCTTGCATCCAATCGGGTAACCGTCCCTGATCTTGAAACCGGCAACCGACTTTCGTGCGAGTGTCCGGACCGCTTTCTGGCCCGCAATTTTTTCCATATCGCCGACTGCATTCACAAGAACCTTCTTGTCAGCCACCGCTTCGCCAACACCCATGTTCAAGGTGATTTTGGTGATATGCGGTACTTCCATCACGTTCTTGAGCCCAAGCTTCGCCTGGATTTTGCCCTTGAGCTCTTTCTCGTATTGTTCGTGTAATCGTGCCATGTTTCTCAATCGCGACCGGAGCCGCTCCTAATATCAAACCTTAGATGTCAACCGGCTCGCCGGTTGAACGAAAAATTCTTTCTTTGCTGCCATCGTCCGAAATACGAAAGCCAACGCGTTCGCCTTTTTTGCTTTTCGGATTGAAGATCAGGACATTCGAAATATCGAGTGGCATATCTATGTTGATAATGCCGCCTTCTTGCGGAGGCACTGCCTGCGGATTGGCCTTCTGGTGTTTCTTGGCAACATTGATGCCTTCCACCAGCACTCGACCGTTACTGAAAACCTGCAAAACGGTGCCACGACGGCCTTTGTCCTTGCCGGCAATAACAATCACTTCATCGCTTTTTCTGATCTTGTTCATTCTAAAATCTTTTTCCCTGCATCGTTATGGCGCTTATGAGCGTTGTATCGATGCCAATTGTTTATCCAGGACCTGTTTCTACAGAACCTCGGGCGCCAACGAGATGATTTTCATAAACTGATTCGTTCTCAGCTCGCGAGTAACCGGGCCAAATATTCGTGTGCCTATCGGTTCGAGACGCGCGTTCAGCAGCACAGCTGCATTGCCATCGAAGCGAATCAACGAGCCATCTTTGCGCCGAACACCTTTACGGGTTCGCACTACAACGGCATTGTAAATCTCGCCCTTTTTAACTTTGCCGCGCGGAATGGCATCTTTTACGCTGACCTTGATCACATCGCCAACAGCCGCATAACGGCGCTTCGATCCACCAAGCACCTTGATGCACTGTATGCGTCGCGCGCCCGAATTATCGGCCGCATCAAGAACTGTCTGCATCTGAATCATGGGTCTATTCCGTCACTTAATTTCCGTACTGGATTTCACGTGCCCGCCTTACTGCTCCGGCGCGCGCTCTACAATATTGACAACACGCCATGCTTTGTTCTTGGCAATCGGCCGGCATTCGCTGATCGTCACGCGATCACCAATCCGGCATTCGTTGTTTTCGTCATGCGCCATGAATTTGGATGTGCGGCGGATGTACTTGCCGACAACCGGATGCTTCACCAACCGTTCGATTGCGATTGAAACGGTCTTATCCATCTTGTCGCTTACGACGCGGCCAACCACTGTGCGCCGCGACTTTACTTTGTCAGTTTTGGCTTCTTCGCTCATTCGCTTTTACCCGGGTCTGTTACTTGCGTTTTCGCAGCCGCTGATTTCGCTGCATTTCTATGTTCTGTCATCACCGTCTTTACCCGCGCAATATCTCTCCTGACCACACCAAATTGCGTGTGTCGCGAAAGTTCACCGGTCGCCATTTGCATACGTAGGCTGAATTGTTCACGACGCAACTCCAGCAAATCCTCAGCCAGCTCTTGCGTCGTTTTGCCTCTCAATTCTTCTGCTTTCATCACATCACCTGCCGTGTCACGAAAGTGGTCGGAAATGGCAGCTTTGCGGCAGCCAACTGGAACGCTTCACGTGCGACCTCTTCAGTAACACCTTCCATTTCGTAAAGAACGCGTCCTGGTTGAATCTGACAGACCCAGTATTCGACGTTGCCTTTGCCTTTGCCCTGCCTGACTTCAAGCGGTTTCTTGGTGATTGGTTTGTCCGGAAACACACGAATCCATATCTTGCCGCCACGTTTGATGTGACGAGTCATCGCCCGGCGAGCCGCTTCGATCTGACGTGCGGTCAATCGGCCGCGTTCAGTCGCCTTCAGGCCAAATTCACCGAAAGCAACCGTACTGCCACGCAACGCCAGACCGCGGTTGCGACCCTTCATCTGCTTGCGAAATTTTGTTCTTTTTGGCTGTAGCATTGTCTATTCCTGCATGCCCTTTACGAGGCGGCCGCAGCAGCTCCCTTTTCATCAGCAACGGGTGGC
>QIHS01000277.1 GCA_003229095.1 Woeseia sp.
CGCCGCCTTTCGATATCAGGTCGTCGCTGTAGTCCGCCCAACTCGATCGGCCCATACGGAAGAGTCTTTTTCTTTCGCGGAAACTGCCGGCAATATCCGGATCAGGATCAATAAAAATGTGATTGTGGTTAAACGCGGCAACGAGCTTTATTTTTCGCGATAACAACATGCCGTTGCCGAATACGTCGCCGCTCATATCACCGATGCCAAGAACCGTAAACGGTGTTTTTTGTACGTCCACACCTTGCTCGCGAAAATGCCGCCGAACGGCTTCCCATGCGCCGCGGGCTGTAATTCCCATCTTTTTGTGGTCGTAACCGGCCGAGCCCCCGGACGCAAAGGCGTCGTCGAGCCAAAAGCCGTAGTCGGCGGAAATGCCATTGGCGATATCCGAGAAAGTCGCCGTGCCTTTGTCCGCGGCGACAACAAGATAAGGGTCATCGTCATCGCGCCGGATGACATTCGCTGGCGGCGTTACCTTGTCGTCCACCACGTTGTCAGTGATATCGAGCAAACCACAAATGAATGTTCGATAACAGGCAATGCCTTCAGCCATGATCGCTTCGCGGTCACCGTCCGGCAGGTTCTTGGGGAAAAACCCGCCCTTGGCACCGTTGGGCACGATGACAGTATTCTTGACGACCTGCGCTTTCATGAGGCCAAGCACTTCGGTCCTGAAATCTTCCCGCCTGTCAGACCAGCGGATGCCGCCACGCGCAATTTCGCCACCACGCAAATGTACACCTTCGACATCCGGTGAATAGACGAAAATCTCATATTTCGGTTTGGGCAACGGTGTTTCCGGAATCATGCCGGGGTCAAGCTTGATCGAGATGTAGTTTTTCTGCTTGTTGTTCGAGTCGGGCTGGAAATAGTTGGTCCGCAATGTCGCACTGATAGCGCCGGCGAAAGCGCTCAGGATTCTATCTTCATCAAGGCTTTTGACTTTTGCTATCCGCCTGGAGATGGTTCGGGTACAGGTTTTCAGTTCTTCGAGGCGCTCACCTTTTTTCAGCGCAGGCTCGAACTGCAGCTCGAACTGTCGCACCAGGGTGCGGGCGAGGGCTGCATGGGTGACCAGGACGTCTTCCATCAAATTCTGACTGAAGGGAATACCGAGCTGGAGGATAAATTTCGCGTAGCAACGAATAAGGGATGTTTGGCGTGCGTCCAATCCGGCTGTAAGAATCAACTGATTGAAACCGTCGCTTTCGGACTCGCCACAAAGCGCCTGACGAAAACCTTCCTGGAATCTTTCCGCAACCGACGGGATATCGAGTTCGCTAGAGCTGGCATATTGCAACTGAAAGTCCTGAATCCAGAATCGATCACCGTTGCGAAGCGTTAGCCGGTAGGGTCTTTCGCTGTGCACCCCGGTACCGAGGTCCTCAAGAAGTGGCAGCACACCGGAGAGATAAAGAGGTTTGTCCTTTCTAAAGGTGCGAAAATGCAGCTCGTCCGCTGCACAGCCCGGCGGTTGATAGAGCAGAAGAAAATCGTCATGTTCATTGTTAAGAATGCCGTCAATTCGTTTTACGTCAAGGCAGGCAATTTTGGGCTCCGTGTCACCCTCGTACGCCGGCGGAAAGCTCTCGCCGTATTCGCGGAACAACGCGAAACCTTCGTCCTGGCCAAATTTCTCGATCAACTGCACGCGCAAATGGTCGCGCCAACTGATCACGGCATCTTCGATACGTTTTTCGACCTGGCGAATACTGATGCGTGGTCGATTTTCGACATTCGTTCTCACGATGGTATGTAACCGGGCAAGCGGAGAGTCGACAATTTGCACGCTCGAATCGACGGATAGACCCTGAAACTCCTCAAGCAGAATTTCCTCAATGCGTTGGCGGACGATGGTCGTATATTTTTCGCGCGGGATGTACACAATGCAGGAAAAGAAGCGTCGGAATGTGTCTCTGCGCAGGAAAAATTTGACTTGCCTTCGATCCTGCAAATTCAGAACGCCGATAGTCGTGCGAACCAGGTCTTTGACCGAACCCTGGAACAGTTCATCGCGGGGAAACGAGTCAAGAATGTGCAGCAGGGCTTTGCCACGGTGTCCGGACGGGTCGATGGCTGCCGATTCCAGGACGCGCTGTACTTTCAATCGTAGCAAGGGAATGTTGCGCGGGCTTTCGCTGTAGGCAATAGATGTAAACAAGCCGATAAAGCGTTTTTCTCCTATAGCATTGCCGTTGCGATCAAAGATTTTGACGCCGATATAGTCGAGGTAGCTATTCCGGTGAACGGTCGAGCGAGAATTTGCTTTGGTAATAATCAGCCAGTCTTTCGAGCGTGTGTGGCGATGCATTTCCTTGCTGAGTTCGATGAGTTCGATCGCACGACTGCCACGCTCGTCGTTAGACAGCACACCCAGGCCTGAGCCTTTCACTGGCGCAAGGAAAAGTTTTTCGCCGCGCTTGCGCAGTTTGTATTCACGATAGCCAAGAAAAGTGAAATGGTCATCTGCCATCCATTGCATCAGTGCATCTGTTTCCATCCGCACTGCGGCGTCGGCACCAACTGGTCCACGATTCA
>QIHS01000370.1 GCA_003229095.1 Woeseia sp.
TGAGTAAACCGAGGCGAAGTACTGGATCCTGGCGCCAGCGCCAGGAAAAAGATCCCTATGTGCAGATGGCGAGGCGGGATGGCTGGCGCTCACGCGCTGTGTTCAAGCTGGAGCAAATTGCAGACAAAGAGGCGATTCTGCGACCTGATATGACCTGTATTGATCTGGGTGCGGCACCGGGAAGCTGGAGCCAGTATGTGAGCCGGCGATTGCAAGGCAGGGTTCAAATCATCGCACTCGACATACTGCCGATGGACGCACTGCCGTCTGTTGAAATCCTGCAGGGGGATTTTACTGAAGAGGCAATTTTTGAGCAGATTCTTGCGTTGCTGGGAAATCGTCCGGCAGATCTTGTAATGAGCGATCTGGCGCCCAATATTAGTGGAAATAAGGCGGTGGATCAGCCTCGATCGATGTATCTGGCAGAGCTTGCGCTGGAGTTGGCCTGCAGAACACTGGGGCGCAAGGGCTCGTTTGTCTGCAAATTGTTCCAGGGAGAGGGCACAGATGCTTTTATTGCGGACGCGAGGCGATCATTTGAGAAGGTCAAAGCCATGAAACCAAAGGCTTCCAGGTCGGGCAGTAGTGAGATCTATCTTGTGGCGAGAAACTATCAACTATAGTAGTGTCTAAAAATTAGACGCAGTCTAAAACCGGTCAGCGGAGAGAACCATCCAACGTGAATGATTTAACCAAAAATATCCTCGTATTCATCGTCATTATTGTCGTACTTTTGTCAGTGGTTCAGGGCTTAAGTGATATGAGCGGGCAGGGGCCGCAGCGGGAAGACTACACAGACTTCTTGGAAAGCGTTAGATCCGGCGAAATTCGTCGAGCCGAATTCCAGGACGATCGAATTTATTACGGAAGCAGAGATCCGCTGCGCGAAGGCGATCTGTTGCCGTTCTATACGATTAACCCCGAGACTGATAACACCGCAGTGATCGGGATTCTGCTGGAGAACGGGGTCAGGATTGAGGCGCATGAGCCCACGACGCCGAATTTCTTCGGCCAGTTACTCATGAATGCGTTTCCGATACTGCTCTTAATTGGCGTGTGGATTTACTTCATGCGGCAAATGCAGGGCGGTGCCGGGGGGCGCGGTGCCATGTCGTTTGGCAAGAGCAAGGCCCGTCTGCTCGGCGAAGACCAGGTTGGCGTGACGTTTGCGGATGTCGCGGGTATCGATGAGGCCAAGCAGGAGGTCAGCGAAATTGTTGATTTCCTTAAAGACCCAAGCAAATTCCAGCGTCTTGGCGGAAAGATTCCCAAGGGCGTTCTGATGGTGGGCGCGCCGGGTACTGGCAAGACATTGCTGGCCCGTGCGATTGCAGGTGAGGCGAAAGTCCCGTTTTTCACCATTTCAGGTTCAGACTTTGTCGAAATGTTCGTGGGCGTTGGCGCGTCGCGAGTCCGAGACATGTTCGATCAGGCGAAAAAACAGGCACCCTGCATTATCTTTATCGACGAGCTGGATGCGGTTGGCCGACATCGTGGCGCCGGTCTGGGTGGTGGGCATGATGAGCGCGAGCAGACTCTGAACCAGATGCTGGTAGAAATGGACGGTTTCGAGGGCAGTGAGGGCATTATTGTGATTGCCGCGACCAACAGACCCGACGTGCTGGACCCGGCACTGCTTCGTCCAGGTCGTTTCGATCGTCAGGTCGTCGTGCCTTTGCCGGATATCCGCGGCCGCGAACTGATCCTGAAAATACATATGCGCAAAGTGCCGCTTGACGAAGATGTTGCGCCAAACCTGATTGCTCGAGGTACGCCCGGTTTTTCCGGCGCAGACCTGGCAAACCTTGTGAATGAGGCAGCACTGTTCGCGGCCCGTATGAACAAGCGGGTGGTTAGCATGGGTGAGTTCGAGAAGGCAAAAGACAAGATCATGATGGGTGCAGAACGCCGCTCTATGGTCATGAGCGAAAAAGAGAAACTCAATACCGCATACCACGAGGCAGGACACGCGATCGTTGGCTATTGTGTCCCGGACCATGACCCGGTTTACAAAGTAACGATCATTCCGCGAGGGCGCGCGCTGGGCGTTACGATGTATCTGCCAGAGGAAGATAAGTACAGCATTTCGAAAGCAGCACTCGAGAGTCAGATCTCGACGCTGTTTGGTGGTCGGATCGCCGAAGAAATGACCCTGGGGCTCGAGCATGTGACAACAGGCGCGTCGAACGATATTGAACGCGCGACAGAAATTGCCCGCAATATGGTGACCAAGTGGGGTCTGTCTGAGAAGCTCGGACCACTCACCTATAGTGAGGACGAAGGCGAAGTATTCCTGGGTCGCTCCGTGACCCAGCACAAGCAGGTTTCCG
>QIHS01000135.1 GCA_003229095.1 Woeseia sp.
TTGGGCACACGATTGCTGGCGGACGCAAACTACGATCCACATGCCTCATACGAGGTCTGGAACCGCCTGCTTGATGAAGAAAACGCAGCAGTAGTGAAGCGCGAAAAGGTCGGTATTTTTTCGAAGACACACCCTAATTCAAGAGACAGGGCGAATTACCTGAGTCAATTCGTTGTCTCCAACTACGGCCCGGCAGACGTGGAGAAGTTCGCTGACCAGGCACTGCTCGATATCCTGAACAAGCACTACCTGTTTCTGATGGAGGATCAGCTCGACACCAATCGATATGGCAGAACTCGGGAAATTCTGGTGCGGCATACGAAGATCGGTGTGGAGCCAGGGCTGGTCAACTATTTTTTTGGAGAGATGTATCGCCAACGTGGTGATGTCGGCGATCGGGATCTGGCCATGGCCGCGTATACGAAATCCATTGAAAGTGGTCGGGCACCTGCCGAGGCATACAAGCACCTCGCCTACCTGCATATTAAATCGAAAGAGATCGATCACGCGCAAACGCGCTTTCGACAATACCTCGATATCCGGCCGGACGCATCTGATCGTGCCATGATTGAATTCTACCTGACAGAGGACGAATGATGAGACGTTGTAGATTATTGATTCTGGTAGTCGTTGTCGGACTATCCGGTTGTGCAATGTCCTATTCTCTTGTTGCCGCGGGCATGGTCGCGGTTGAAGGTCTCAACGTACAGACAGGCAGTGGCTGGAACAGAGCACCCGGCATTCACACACCATCCAATCGTCAAGATGCAGAGACGTGGACGAAAGACGGCATGTTGCTTGATCGGCTGGTCATCATTCCGGCCATTGGCGACGGTGAAGCGATCATGGTCAGCAGGTCGAAGTCGGCCGCATTGCCGGTTTTTAAGGCAGACATGCTGCCAAACGAGCTTGAGGAACTGGTCGAATCATCGATGGTGAAGGCCTTCGGCGAAGGTGGGTCTGTGGTTAGCACCGATGGTCTGCGCCCACACCGGTTTGGTGAGCGCGATGGTGTCATGTTCGACCTCACTGCGACAGTCATCGATGGCCCGCAATACCGCGGCACCGTGGGCGCATTCATCGCAGAGGACAATCTGTATTTGATCTATTTCATAGGCGCTGTACCGTATTACTACGACAAACACATTGCCGAGGCCGACGCAATTATTCGTAGCGCAACGCTTTGATTCGCGCGCGTGCGCAATCTGATTTTCGAAGCTCAGCTGCTTCTGCGCAGCGATAGAGAGACAGGCATTGTCCGCTCACTTGAATACGTCTGACACAGATTCCAGCAGTGCGCCGGAAACATACCAGATTGTCGGTCGTATCCTTGGGCCTTCAATTTTTGCCTTAATGCTCTTCACCGATCAGTGGCAGAGCGCAATGTCGACCGAAGCATGGCGAGTAGCAGCAGTCGGTTTGTGGATGGCGATCTGGTGGGCGACGGAAGCTATTCCGGTCGCGGTCACGGCCTTTTTACCGCTCATCATCTTCGACCCCCTGGGTATTTCGAGTATCAGGGATGCGGCCGCGCCGTATGCTAATCCGATCATCTTCCTGTTCATGGGTGGCTTCATGATGGCACTCGCGCTGGAGCGCTGGAATCTGCATCGGCGCATTGCGCTGGCAATCCTCGATCGAACCGGCACGGATGGTCGCCGGCTGATCGGTGGCTTCATGCTCGTATGTGCACTGTTGAGCATGTGGATGACAAACACATCGACGACGATGATGTTATTGCCGATTGTGCTTTCGGTTATCGCGGTGATCCGCGACAACGTCCCTGACCTGTCAGACAAAGCACGCCAGGACTTCCAGATCGCCATGCTGCTGGGCCTGGCTTATGCGGCGAGCATCGGCGGTCTGGCCACCTTGATCGGCACCCCGCCGAACGCATTGCTGATTGGATTTATGGCTGAGAGCCACGGCATCGAAATCAGCTTCGCGCGATGGATGCTGGTTGGCGTTCCGGTCAGCATTGTGATGCTGCCCATTGCATGGATCGTGCTGACAAAGTTTCTTTATCCGGTCAATATTCCCGCCAGTGCGGCAGTCGACAATCATCTTCACGAACTTCGTGAAGAGCTGGGGCCGATAACTACGCCCGAGCGTCGTGTCGCAATCATATTTGCGACGGTTGTTTTCTGCTGGATGATGCGGCGGCCATTGACCGAATGGATAGGCCTGTCCGGCGTGTCGGATGCGGGCATTGTCATGACGGCGGCATTGCTGTTGTTCCTGTTGCCCAGTGGAAATGCCGCGCAGTCGCAACTGATGACCTGGCAGTATGCAACGCGGCTCCCCTGGGGAGTTCTTATCCTTTTGGCGCTATGGCTGGGTGAGCAACTGGCACCACTGAATGGCTGGGGTACGGCGGTGCTGGTAATAGCCTCAGTCGCACTGGTCATTTTCTTGACCGAACTGACGAGCAACCTCGCGACAACCGCGACCTTGTTGCCGGTCATGGCGGCCATTGCCGTTCAGGCGGGATTGCCGCCTATCGTGCTAACGGTGCCCATAACCATTGCGGCAAGTTGTGCGTTCATGTTGCCGGTTGCGACGCCGCCGAATGCGATCGTGTTCTCGACCGGCAAAATCAGCATTCCACAAATGGTGCGTGCCGGCGTATTCCTGAACATTATCGGCATCATCATTGTTTCGCTCGCCGCACTGAACCTCGCACCGGTATTGCTCCGCTAAAACCCTTAGCAAAGTTGGCAGAGGGTTTTATGCTCGCGACGACGACATCTGCCGCAACCATTGTGACCCTTGGCTCAAAGCAGCCCCTCAAGCCCGTCAAGATCGTTGATCACCCGCCATTGCCCGCCCGACTTCTCAACTTTCGTCTGCCATTCTTCCAGGCGTGTCAGGTACTCGCGTGGATCCACATTGTCCGAACGACATTCAGTGCAATGATGTCGAATCCATCCAGGTCAAACTCGATATCGCGGATGTAGCCTTCCTGCAGATCTTCTTTGAGGTCAGAGAAGATCAGCACGGTTTTGACAGTGGGACCCTTTTCGTTCAGATACTCCACAGCCTGTAACAAACCGCCGGTAATGTCAGTGTAAGCGGACGACCGCGCGTCTTCGACAAATGTCTGAACCTTTTCGGCAAAGAGGCGTTTCTGGCGATTGACGGTGCTTGGCCTGTCATCGAAGGTCATTTTTGCAACGATGTCTTTTTCACTGAAGCTGCCGGTATCGATGCGTGCGACGGCGAAAGTGTCGGATAGCGAATAATCTGCTGCGCCTTCTGAATTTCCTCGCGATAAGTGCCGGAGGTATCAACCAGCATGTATACACCGGAATTCGTCGCCTGGGGCGGCGAGCAACTGGTCAGCAGCAAACCGTAAATTGTGAGTACAAGAATTCTCATGATTTTACCTCCGACAGGCCTGAGTCATCGTGGTTTCGCTCTCGCGACGTCCACCACAATGGAATGAACAATGGCAGGTCATACAAATGTGTCAGCAATGCACTGACGTATCTGGATGCACTGCCGAGCAAGCGCAGCGACAACGATACGAAGCGCAAGACCCCAATCGCGATAAGTCCAACGACCGTACGCAGGGAGTGCACAAACGTTTCAAGCGGTATGGCAACAAACGTCAGCGCGAACGGCAGAATGAAGCCCATGCCCATCTGTGCTGCGGTTGTAATCCACATGTAATCGCTGGTCGCCAATGCGCCGATATCGCCTCTGAGTAATGCGCTGGTGGCCAGCTCGTCATGCAACAGCACTTCACGCATGTAGGCGAGACCTGCTTCGACCGTCGCCAGCAGGAACAGGATTGTGAATGTGATCCAGATCATGCGTACGCGCATCTTGTCGGGTAGCGCGCCGATCACCGGAAACAGGCGTGTGATGCGTAGTGACTCCATGAGGAACAGCCCCATGGAGATCTCGACCATGATAATGACGAGTGCGGCGATGTCGGCTGTGCGGAATCCGCCGATCAGGTTGGTGCCGCCGACCATCTCGGCCATTGGCCGTGCGATCAACGAGAAGTTAATCGTTGCGCCACCGATAGCGACTAACAACACCAGCGCAGATACAAAGAAGTATACGAGCGAAGAAGAAGATAGCACGGAGACAGCACGGTCCTCGCCTTTAACGATATCCTCGTATTCCTGCATATGTCGATCGATAGCGACCGAACGTCCCAGCAGGCTGTCGACGTTCTTGCCGACGCTGCCAAGCGTTTGTTGAATGTGCCGCCATTCGGGGCGCATCTTTCTGAGCAGCGAATGTCGCTTACCACTGGCTTCATGATAAGCAGCCATCGCTTCTTTGTGCGCTTTCACTAGTGACTTGTGAATATCGGCCAGCACGTTACCGACGCCTACCCGGTTGTCCTTCGAGTCTATAGCTGCGACAGCTTCGACCGCATTGACCCAGCCTGGTGGATCCGGCGGTACGTCGACGGCACTGCTGTGATCGTCTTCAATGCGATGAATCGACTCACTTAAGTTTCGATGCAGCGCCGAGAAATTCGACAGGTCCTTGCGAACGGTTTCGTTGATGCGATCAAACTCACGTTCAACGATGCGTTCTTTAGATTCCCTGCCGGCGGCGAGCAAAACATCTCGATTTCTCCTGGCAAGTCCACGTTCGGCATTGGCAACGGACAGGGAGGCGGTCCGAAACATTTTGTGCAGTGCTTTTCCTGCAGCCAGTATGAATTGATGCACCGTTGGTCGCGCGAAAAAAAGCGCTGTAACGACAAGTACGATCCACAATAGTGCGGACAGCACAGGTGAAGGCGTAATATTCAGTAGAAAGTCCATTTTCGTAACCCCGCTATCTAAAATAATTAAGACCGGCAGTTTTGTGAACCTTCCTCATGGAAGGAGTGCCCTTGTCTTTCGTTCGTGAAGACTTTCACAGGCGAAAATAAACTGTCAACAACGGAATTCGAATTACCGGACGCAGTTACGCTTTTGAAAAAAACCGCTACAAAATCAACGTGTTGGACATAATTTCAGAAATTTTCAGAATAGAAAATTATGATTTGTCGATTGCGTAAGCACGTTTTTTCGACCTGTCGATGGCATGAACATGGACAGAGATTTGGTTTACGAGGATGAGTTTTCAGAGGGGGTCGGAGCAGGCCGGTGACGGAGTTGTTCGAACCGTTTTCGTGCTACTCGAAATACGGAAAGTTTGAGCATGCAGCCCGTTGTTCGTTCATACGAATTCGGGAGTTGGGAGCTCCCGATTCGGGCGGACTTCTAAAGCATCTTGTCGAGCTGTTCTCTCACCTTCATGTCCCAGAATTCGGCGACTTTCTTGCCTGGTGGCAGATCGGTCGATTCTCTTTTCCATGCAATGTG
>QIHS01000206.1 GCA_003229095.1 Woeseia sp.
AGGCGCACAAAGAACGGGTTGCCGACTACTATCGTCGTCTCGGGCAGGCAGATTCGACGAATCGCTGAGCAGCTATTTCGATTCAGGTCAGTCCGATCAGCCTAGAATGCCACGATAGCCGCCATCAAAAAACAATAGCGGCTCGAGATCTTCAGACCTGAAGTCGGTGACCTCGCCGATGATGATGTAGTGGTCGCCACAATCGTGAATTTCGTGTGTGCGGCATTCAAAAACAGCCACTGTGTAAACAGCCACTGTGTCGGCGAGAACAGGCGCGCCATCCGCTGACAAAGTGTGTTCAACATCGTCAAACAACGTGTGATCTGACATGGCGAAGTGCGTAGCCAACTCTTGCTGGTCTGCGGCCAACACATTAATCGCGAAATGTGCAGCGTCCATGTACGCCTCCAAAGAGTTAGATACCTTCGCGATGTTCCACAGAACCAGTGGCGGCTCCAGGGAGACCGAACTGAAACTGTTGGCGGTCATGCCGCACGGGGCGCCATCTTCGTCGCTACAGGTCATAACAGTTACGCCGGTCGCAAATTTCGCCAGGCAGCGGCGAAATGTGTTGTCATCGTTCATAGGAAATCCAGTGGCGGGGTTGACAAAAACGGTAAGTTATTCATATATTAATAATTCACATATTAATTAAAGTGAATTCAGATGGCAACTCAGGAGTTCGGACGGTCACTGCCGATGATGCTGTATCGCGCACTGGACGTCGTTATGCCGAGGTTTCGAATGATTTTCAAGGAATTCGGACTAACTGAGCAACAGTGGCGGGTACTTCGGGTGCTCTGGGAGCACAAGAATGTGCCGTTTCACGAGCTCGTCGGGATGACCCTGATTCCGGCACCCAGTCTTGTCGGTGTCATCGACAGACTCAGCAGGAATGGCCTGGTCGCAAGGCGCCGATCAAAATCGGATCGCCGACAGGTGTCTGTCTACGCGACGGAAATGGGCTGCGATCTTGAGGAAAAAGTGCGGCCAAGGGTTGAGCAAGCCTACGCAGAATTGCGTACCGCGATTGATACAACAAAATGGCAGCAACTTATCGACGGCCTGGAGCAGCTAACGCAGGTCGGTATTGACCGACCCGAAACGGCAAAGGTTGTTCGCCAACAACATCAACAACACGAAGGTGCATAGATGGGCAGTCTTGATTCTCAAACAGGCAGCGGAATTCGCAACGGCAAACAATACCTGGAGGGGCTCCGGGATGATCGTGACGTCTGGATTCACGGCGAAAAAGTCAAAGACGTAACTGCCTGCCCCGGACTCAGCCGTGGCGCCGCAACGTTGGCAGGATTCATGGACAGGCAATTCGAGTCGAAATACGAGGACCTGACTACCTACGAGGAAGATGGCAAACGCTTCGCGACTTCTCACATGATTCCTGCTTCGCAGGAAGATATCGTGAAGAGAGGCAACTCGTTCTACGAATGGGCAACATGGTCAAACGGTATGTTCGGCCGAACACCGGACTATAAGAATGCATCTGTCATGGCATTCGCTGCCGGCGCAGAATTTCTTGCTGAAGGAAGACCCGAGTTTGCGGAAAACATGCGCAGCTATTACCAATTCATCAAATCGAACGACAAGGTCCTGACACATACGTTGGTGAATCCGACTTTCAATTTCGCGCAAGCCAAAGAAGGCAAATACGACGAAAAAGTCGCACTCCGGATTATCAGGGAGACGGATGAAGGCATCGTCGTCAATGGCGCGCGATTACTCGCGACTCTGGGGCCGCATGCAGATGAGATCGAGGTATTTCCTTCAACGTTGCTGAAAGGATCGGAAGAAAACATCCCCTTTGCGTTTGCATTCGCGATCCCGATTGCGACAAAGGGACTTCGGCTGATTTGCCGGGATACCTACGATCATGGAAAGTCCCATTTCGATGCGCCGCTCGCATCCCGTTTCGAAGAAATGGACGCTGTCGTGATTTTCAATAATGTCCTGGTGCCCTGGGAACGCGTCTTTATGTATCGCGAGCCACTACTGTGCAACCGCGCATTCGCGGATACCAATGCAGTCATCCACATGATGCACCAGGTCGTTTGTGGCAAGCTCGCCAAAGCAGAGTTCATTGTGGGTTTACTGTGTGCAATGGCGAAAGCGACTGGCAAAGATAAGGACATGAGTGTCAAGGGCATGATTGCCGAAGCTATGTGGATGGCGGAGAGCGTGCGTGCATTTCGATTCCAGGCCGAAGCGCTGGCGCACGAGGATAAATATGGCACTTTCGTTCCGTTGCGGCGCCCGCTGGATACGTCACGAAATTTGTTTCCTAAAATGTATCCGCGACTTATTGAGCTTGTGCAGCAACTGGGGTCAAGCTCGCTGATGGCGACACCATCGGAGGCCGACCTGACCAACGACCTTGCCGATGACGTTGCACAGTATTTTCAGACTGTAAATCTGAGCAGTAAAGACAGAATTGCGCTGTTTCGTCTCGCCCATGATGTCGCGGTATCCGGATT
>QIHS01000416.1 GCA_003229095.1 Woeseia sp.
ATCACACATAGAATGGCGATTGCGCGAAGCGCCACGGGCGGAACAACGTCGGGCCGATTGTATGACTCGCCGGTCCATAGTTGTACTTTGCCGAACTTGTGCCAACTCATATCGATCTATAGTTCTCAGCGAGCAAGACTTGTGAGAGTAAGGCGCCTAATCAAGATATGCCATCGCGTTGATGCCAAATTCGCAAATGCTGAGCCACGTGATGTGTGAGTTCACTCTTGTTTAGCGTCTGGCCCCATTGCAGTTTGGTCAAAACGCAACTGCAGCGGGGACTCACCACGCCAGGCTGCTATGTGAATGTGTGGTTGCCTCGAGTATCCGTTGTTGCCAACTTGAGCAACGATCTGACCCCCGATGACAGAATCGCCAACACGGACCAGCGGATTCGCGATGTGAGCAAAAAGAATCATGACATTGTCCAAAGTTTCAAAAGTTATAGAGGATGCTGGGGGCTTACCCAGCACACCTGGCAAATTCGCCTCCGGGTTGATATGAATTCTGATTACGGTACAAGAGCATGGCGCAAGGACGTCTGCGCCCCAGCCGTACCAGTCTTCATTGCGCCGACCGTCGCCCGAATATCGGCGAACCCATTTCCGTCCATCTTCTTCGACAAGCTTGCCAATGGTGCAATCTGCACCCAGCGCATCACCCAGGTACTTGAACTGCCCTGCCCAATGTTCACCGCAAACATAATTCGCTGAATATGGAGGGTGTATCAGGATCGACTCAGCTTTCTCGACCCGATCGCTCGCGTACACAGAGAAGGCTGCAAAAAGCAGAAATATCCGGACCACAATTCGTAATATTGGCAAGTTCATGGACTATCGCCTGTTGCGAGAGTTGGAGCCCGGTAAACAGATTCTACGCACTTTCGAAACTCAGGTACCAGCCGTTAAGCAGCTTCTCGTCGACGGCGCCAGATCCAAAATACGACTCCTGATCCCTTGGAACTATTGATTCCTCTCAGCCAAAGACGCCTGGATTTTAGCCGCCAGCGCTGTCGCTTCCCGGCGGACCCGTTGCGTATCGATGGTCAGAAACTCACCGTCGCGCATGAGAAGGCGGCCATCGACGACAACCGACGCAACGTCCTGCTCGTCAGCGACATACACCAGGTGAGAAATAACGTCATAGGTGGGGATGAAATGAACGTCATCGAAAGCGACCTGAATAATATCTGCGCGCATGCCCACTTCCAGTGCTCCCACCCGGTCGCGTATGCCAATTGCTTCAGCTCCGCCGCTCGTTGCCATTTTCAGCACCGTGCTTGCAGACATGACTTCGGGGTCCATTTTGTCAACCTTCTGCAGGAACGACGCAAGGCGCATCTCTTCCCACATGTCGAGATCGTTATTGCTTGCGGCGCCATCCGTGCCCAGTCCAACCAGTACGCCGGCATTCAACATGTCTGTTACCGGTGAGATGCCGGACGCAATCTTCATGTTGGACGTCGGGTTGTGAATAACGCCCACTTTTCGTTCAGCGAGAATGCGGATTTCGTTTTCGGTTGGCCATACGACGTGTGCGCCAATCGTTGGGCCATCCAGGAAGCCGATAGACTCATACAATGTTTCGAATACTGCAACTCGAACGGTGATTCAGCCATGTGAATGCTGATCGGCACACCGGCGTCATTCGCTGCCGCTCGTGTTGCGGCAAGTTGCTCCGCATTGAGTGTGTAGTTCGCATGCGGTCCGTAGATCGGCATAATGCGGCTGTTGCGACCTTTCCAGTTGTCGATGAATGATTTGCCCTTTACCAGCGAGTCAGCTGCGCTTTCTGCATCCGGGCTTCGTTGGTCAATGATGGTCGCCGATACAAACGCTCTCAGGCCACATTGCTCAACTACCTGTGCAACGACGTCGGGGTAGTAGTACATATCGACGAATGTCGTCGTTCCGCCTCTGATCATTTCCCAACATGCCAGCTCGGTACCAATTCGCACGAATTCCGCATCCACGAATTGAACCTCGGCAGGAAAAATGTAGTTGTTGAGCCAGTCCATCAAGGCCAGGTCATCTGCAACTCCACGCAGAAGCGTCATCGCTGCGTGGGAATGGCCGTTGATCAGGCCCGGCATGACAATGCGGTTTTCTCCGGGAAGGTTGCCGTGCGCTTTGTATTGCGCATTGATTTCATCTGCAGTGCCGATGGCGATAATAAGCCCCTCATCAACGGCGACGGCTCCATCTTTGATCACGCTGCCACCGTCATCCATAGTGACAAGGTAATCGCCAGCAATAATGAGATCGATAGTGTCGGTATCCTGCTCTTCTGCACTACCCGCCGGCGCCATGGCTGTATCAGGCGGATTGCCTGGTGAACAGGCAGCCAAGACTGCAAGAGACGCAATACGCAAAACAGAACGCAGGAATCTTCGGAGGTTACGGTTATTCGTCATTATTCTTCACTGGTATTGTGGTTTTGTTCCCTACATTCTAACCTGATCCGCTCCTGATTGAGCAGATGGCCATGAACTACAAAGAAATCCCTAAAGTCGAATTACATTGTCACCTGGAGGCCTGCTTTCGGCCTGAAACCGTTATGGAAGTCGGCCGGAGCCTGGGTCTCGACGTGCCGCAGGATCCGCACGAATTTCGGCGCAATTGGCTGCTGACACAGCCACTTGAAAATCTACAGGTGGCGTTGCAACGGTTCGTCGATATACAGAGAATCTGGTGCTCCGAGGAAATTATTGAGCGCATGACCTACGAAGCGTGCGAGTATGCCGCTGATCAGGGTATCAGGATTATGGAGTTTCGCTATTCACCTGATTTCATCGCCAGCGAAAAACCACATCTGACTTTTCAGAAGATACACGACGCTATTTTGCGCGGCGTTTCCAGAGCATCTGAATTCAATGTCGCAATAGGTCTCATCGGTATCGTACAGAAAACCCTTTCGCTTGCGGATGCTGAGCGAACCATTGACTTCATCATCGAGAATGTCGATACATTTGTGGCTGTGGATTTCGCCGACCAACAAACGCACCATTTTGCGAGCTACAAAAGTATGGTCGATAAGGCCAGGAAAGCCGGACTTTTCGTGACGATTCACGCTGGCGAAGAGCCGCTTCCGAACGCATCTGATGAAGTTCGGGCTGCAATCGAGGTCCTTGGCGCTAAAAGGATCGGCCACGGTATTCATATTATCGACGATGAGTGCGTGATGTCGCTTGTTCGACAGAATAATATTGCGCTGGAAGTTTGCCCGACAAGCAACTGGTTGACGAACTCTGTGCCCTCAACAGGTCAGCACCCGATCAGACGCCTGATTGAAGCTGGTGTAGCCGTCACAATCAACTCCGATGATCCAGGACTATTCGGAATTGATCTTTGTCATGAGTACGAACTCCTGCACAACCAGCACGGTTTTACGATGGCCGATTTCGAACGTTGTAACGATATCGCCGTGGCACAAAGTTTTCTTCCTGAAGACATCAAGAAGAATGCCTGGTCAGGAGGCGTTTCTGCCGGGCAATAAAAAACGGGCCGCAACTGCGGCCCGAATCATTGCAAGGATATTGTTGTCACTCAAAAATTGTTGATGTACCGAATGCCGAATTCACTCGCATCATTGCTCAAAATATCGAGTAAGTAGTCCGTGAGATTCAGCTTGGCATTTGAATATCGCTCGTCCGTGATATTCCTGCCGTAAAGCGCGACTGTCCAACGATCACTCGGAGATGTGTAGCTGATATCGACATTGATCAAGCTGCGACTGTCGATTCTGGTGAAGCGTCCTGGCAGCGAGCTTGGTTCGCCGAACA
>QIHS01000331.1 GCA_003229095.1 Woeseia sp.
AGGATGCAATCCCGGGATTTATAAACGAAGCCTGGGCCCGAATTCCTGTCGTCGGCGTATTCAGAGGCCAATGCGCCGAGTTGTGCGGTCTAAATCATGCCTACATGCCGATCGTGGTCGACGTCAGAGCCGAAGCTGCGTTTGACGCCTGGATAGAAGAACAGAGAATCGCAGCGGAACTTGCCGGCGAAGCGGCAGTAGCCGCCCGTGCCAGGACCTGGGCTATGGATGAACTTTTGTCGATCGGCGAGCAGGTGTACAGCAAGCACTGCTCCACCTGCCACGAACGCGATGGCATGGGCCAGGGAGCGAAATACCCAGCATTGGCCGGCGGCGCGATCGCGACGGGCGATATCGCCGAACATCTCGCCACAGTCATGGATGGTAAGGCCGATACCGAGATGCAGGCGTGGGCGCCACAATTGTCTGACCTGGAGATCGCCGCAGTAATCACTTACGAACGCAATAGCTGGGGCAATGACGCGGGTGACGTCGTCCAGCCAATGACAGCTTACGAGGCGAGATGATGGACGCGCATTCAGAATCGAATTCGAAAACCCGTCATCCCCTGCTGGCCTTTGCCGCGCGATGGTTGTTAACCACCAATCACAAGGAAATCGGCACGCTGTACCTGTGCCTTAGTTTTCTGTTGTTTTTTATCGCCGGCGCGATGGCGATGTTCATGCGCCTTGAGTTGTTCGAGCCGGGAATCCAGTTCGTTGACCCACTTTACTACAACCAGATCCTGACCCTGCACGGCCTCGTCATGGTCTTCGGGGCAGTCATGCCTGCTTTCGTCGGACTCGCCAACTGGATGATACCGATTATGATTGGCGCGCCGGATATGGCCTTGCCTCGCATGAACAATTTTAGTTTCTGGATCCTGCCGTTCGCGTTTGCCTTGTTGCTTTCATCGCTTTTCATGGAGGGTGGCGCACCCAATTTCGGCTGGACATTTTACGCGCCATTGTCGACCACTTACGGACCGCCCAGCACCGATTACTTTATTCTCGGCGTTCACATGATGGGTATCTCATCCATATTGGGCGCGATAAATATTATCGTGACCATCATGAACATGCGTGCGCCGGGCATGACGTACATGAAGATGCCGATGTTTGTCTGGACCTGGCTCATCACTGCATTTTTACTGATCATGGTAATGCCGGTTCTGGCCGGTGTCGTTACGATGATGCTGACGGACCGCCACTTCGGCACCAGTTTCTTTGACGCAGCCGGAGGCGGCGACCCGGTTCTGTTCCAGCATATCTTTTGGTTCTTCGGTCACCCGGAGGTATACATCATGATCCTCCCGGGCTTCGGCATTGCCTCGCAGATCATCCCAACGTTCGCGCGCAAAAAGCTGTTCGGCTATCACTCGATGGTTTATGCGACGCTGGCAATCGCTCTGTTGTCTTTTGTCGTTTGGGGACATCACATGTTCACAACAGGCATGCCGCTGTTCGCTCAGTTATTCATCATGTATGCCACGATGCTGATCGCCGTCCCAACCGGTGTGAAAGTATTTAACTGGGTGGCGACCATGTGGCGCGGCTCAATGACGTTCGAGACGCCGATGCTGTTTGCGATCGGCTTCGTCATGATGTTCACGATCGGCGGTTTTTCCGGACTAATGCTTGCCCTGGTACCCGCTGACTTTCAATACCACGACACCTACTTTGTCGTCGCGCACTTTCACTACGTCCTGTATCCAGGTGCAATCTTCGGGACGATGGCGGCTGTCTACTACTGGTTACCCAAATGGTGTGGCCATATGTACGACGAACGCCTCGGCAAGATTCACTTCTGGACCGCTACGTTCGCCGTCAACCTGACATTCTTCCCAATGCATTTCACGGGACTCGCCGGGATGCCGCGCCGAATTCCGGATTATTCGCTGCAATTTGCCGATTTCAACATGGTGTCGAGTATCGGTGCTGCGTTCTTGGGCCTGACACAGGTGTTGTTTCTCTACATCGTCGTCAAAGCCGTTCGCGGTGGCAAGAAGGCGACGGATCAGGTCTGGGAAGGCGCGGAGGGACTGGAGTGGACGATTCCATCGCCGGCACCGCTGCATACATTCGCAGTACCGCCGGTTATTTCGGACGGTGAGCATCCATGAGTCAGCGCAATAAGAAGAAACATATAACTCTGTTGCTCGCGTTGGCCGTTGGCATGTTCGGTTTTGCGTTCGCGCTCGTACCGCTTTATGACGTTTTCTGCGAGATCACCGGTCTGAATGGCAAAACCTCCGGACAGGCAGAACTGCTCGCGGAAATTGACGGGTTTGCAGCACCAACGGATCGCGAGGTGAAAGCATGTCATGGGAATTCAGGCCTATGGACAAAGAACTCAGCGTGCGACCCGGAGTGATGAACAAAACCACCTATTTCGTGCGTAATCGCAGCAACAAAACAATAATCGCACAGGCTGTCCCCAGTGTTTCTCCGGGACAGGCTGCGCTGTATTTGAAAAAAATAGAATGTTTTTGCTTCGAGCAACAGGAACTAATAGCGGGTGCTGAAATGGAGATGGGCGTCATGTTTTATGTTGACGCCGAGTTACCCGCCCATATCAACCAACTTACGCTGTCTTACACGATGTTTCTTGTGAGTGATCTTGTAGATAGTAACGAACACAAACACCTAAGCAGTCACAACGTCAGGTAGCAATGTCACAGACGAACGAAACACCACGCTATTACGTTCCGCACAGCAGCATCTGGCCTATCGTAGGCTCGATCGCATTGTTCGTAACAGCGTACGGCGCTGTAAGTTTCATTCATCAGAGTACCGATAAGGTTGCCACCGAAGGCAGCTTCGGTGGACCCGTGTTTTTCCTTGGGCTTGCGGCAATCATTTTCATGATGTTCGGCTGGTTCGGTACCGTCGTCCGCGAAAACCTGGACGGCATGGTTAGCGATCAGCTTGATCGTTCCTATCGCATGGGAATGACCTGGTTCATCATTTCCGAGGTGATGTTTTTTGCCGCATTTTTCGGCGCGCTCTTCTACGCGCGCGCGATCTCCGTCCCATGGCTGGCCGGTGCCGGCAACAATCTGGAAACGCATTTACTGTTGTGGCCAGACTTCGCAGAGACCTGGCCGTTGTTTCGAACGCCAGGCGGCACGATGAGCCAATCGATGGGCCCCTGGGGGTTACCGTTCATTAACACGGTCATCCTCGTGAGCAGCAGCATAACCATGACCTTCGCGCACTGGGCATTGAAGAAGAACAACAGGGTCGCGCTGGGGCTGTGGCTCCTGCTGACGGTCGTATTGGGGTCTGTGTTCCTATGCTTGCAGGTTGTCGAATACAAGCACGCGTTCGAGGAACTGGGCATGAGCCTGGGTTCCGGAATCTATGGTTC
>QIHS01000505.1 GCA_003229095.1 Woeseia sp.
TTTGCCGTATCTCTCCGGAAAGGTGAATAAAGACAAGGTCACCCGAATATCGGCTGACCAGATCCCCGTACGCACACGCCCGTCGGCCAGTATCGCCGTTGTTGGCAACCCCAATTCCGGCAAAAGCACGCTGTTTAACCGCCTCACCGGCATGCGTCAGAGGACCGGTAACTACCCTGGTGTAACTGTTGAAAAACACCTCGGCGTCACCCGGGTCGGGGACAAAGCATTCGACCTGGTCGATCTGCCCGGCATGTACGCATTGAGTGCGCACTCGATGGAAGAGCGTATCGCCGTAGACGTCATTCTTGGCCGAATTACGGACATGGACCGGCCCGCAGGAATTCTCGCGGTCGTGGACGCAACGCATCTCTACCAGGGGCTTTATCTTGTCCAGCAGCTGATGGAGCTGGACCTGCCGCTCATGGTTGCGCTCACAATGACGGATGCAGCGCAGGCAAGCGGCATCAGTATCGATTGTGATGCGCTACAGCGCCGACTGGGCGGTGTCAGGGTTTGTCCGGTGGTGGCAACGACCGGGCAGGGCATTGATGCCTTGAAGACCGAACTTGCCAGGTTCCTCGACGCACCAGCCCACTCCACGCCTGTTTTCTGGCAAGAGCTCAGTGCGATGTCCGGAGAACTCGCCCGCGAACTGCCCTCGACTGTGCCGCGCTTCGAAATCGAACGAGCGCTAATTGATCATGAAAGCCCGCTCGCTATAGAAATAGAGGGCGCCTTGGGTGTTGACGGCCAGTCCCGGCTGCAAGCCTGTCGTACCCGGTTGTTTGGCCCGGAACCGCCGCTCGCTGATGAAGCGCGCCGTCGTTATAGTTGGGTTCGGGAGGTCATGGATGAGGTCAGGCACGCTGCACCTGCGATCTCAACCTGGGGCACCCGACTTGCACTATTCGTCAATCGGCCCGTACCCGGGACAATTGGCCTGTTTGTTGTGATGGCCGTCGTTTTCCAGGCAGTCTTCGCCTGGGCTACGCCGTTGATGGATAGCATCGATCAGGCTTCGGCAGTACTGAGTAATCTTGTCGCACAAAGCCTGCCCGACGGGGCATTTGCCAGCTTCATCGCCGATGGTGTTATCGCCGGCGTTGGCAGCGTTATCATTTTTCTGCCGCAAATCCTGATTCTTTTTCTCTTCATCATCGTCCTGGAAGATTCGGGCTATCTCGCGCGCGCGGCCTATCTCATGGATCGGACCATGCGCTCGGTGGGTCTCTCCGGCCAGTCGATCATCCCGATGATCTCAAGCTTCGCCTGTGCCGTGCCCGGGATCATGGCAACCCGGGTCATTCCCAACCGGCGCGATCGAATTGCGACCATCCTTGCCGCGCCGTTCATGACCTGCTCGGCGCGATTGCCTATTTACGCACTGCTGATCGCTGCATTCGTTCCCTCATACGACATCGGCTTCATGAACCTGCAGGGCCTGGTATTGTTTGGCCTTTACATGCTGGGCATCGTGGCCGGTCTGCTAACTGCGCTGCTGTTGCGCCAGACGGCGTTGCACGGACCCAAGCCAACCTTCGCGCTGATGCTGCCGGAATTCAGGCGGCCAAACCTGCGCACGGTTTTGATACAGCTGCTTGGGCGGGCGATGGTATTTCTGAAGCGCGCAGGCACCATCGTTTTTGCTGTTGCGGTCATCGTGTGGGTACTCGCCTACTATCCAAGGTCCGACCTGATTCAGGAGAATTTGCAAGCATCACAACTTAATGCGGAATCATCGCTTTCAGGCACGGATCTCACCTCAGCTCTGAAGGACATAGAGAATTCCGCATCCGCCGCACAACTCGAACAAAGCTGGCTCGGCAGGGCCGGTAAGTTTGTTGTACCGGTGTTTGCACCTTTGGGTTGGGACTGGAAAGTATCTGCTGCAGTTATCGCTGGTTTTCCGGCACGCGAAGTCGTCGTCGCCGTGCTCGGCACCGTTTACGCCGTCGGCGACGAGGCGGACACGGAGACACTGACCGGCAGACTAACGTCCGCGAAGCATGCCGATGGCTCGCCCGTGTTTACGCTGCCCATGGTCATCGGCCTGTTGATTTTCTACGCATGCTGCCTGCAATGTGCCGCGACAATCGCAGTCATTCGACGCGAAACCAATGGTTGGCTGTGGCCGGCATTCGCCTGGACTTATATGACAACACTCGGCTATCTGGGCGCTTTGGCCGCGTATCAGCTCGGATAAACAGAACACACCTGCAAGCACGAAACCCGTGAAATCCCAAGGCATTGGCTGTCAGGTTTTTCTTGATGGGAATAAAGCGGACCGAAGGGAGCCATCCCTTCAAGGAAA
>QIHS01000471.1 GCA_003229095.1 Woeseia sp.
GATAGGCCTCAAGTCGCATCTTTGTTCGGACCGGTCCCGGGTTAATACAGTTGCTGCGAAGCGCCGTGTGCAGATTTTCGTTGGCAAGAATTTGCGACAACGCCTCGGTGCCAAACTTCGACACTGAATAGGCTCCCCAATATGCTTTTCCAACCCGCCCGACGCCGCTGCTGGTGAAGATGATCGATGGGTCAGAAGACGCTCGTAACAGCGGAATCAGATGCTGGGTTAAAACGAACGGCGCAGTCAGATTGACGTGCATCACGCGTTGCCAATCCGACACTTCGTATTGTTCGATGGACAGGCGCTGACCAAGAATGCCGGCGTTGTGGACGACGCCATCCAGGTGACCCAGTTCTTTGCTTATGCTCTCCGCGAGCGCCGCATAAGCATCACCATCGGCATTGGCGAGATCAAGTACTGCGATTGAAGGGCGTGGCGCGCCGTCGATGGCAATAATTTCATCGTACACGGCCTCGAGTTTCTTCTGATTTCTGCCGTGCACCACAACTTGTGCGCCCAGTGCTGCAGTGTGTAAAGCGAGCGCATGGCCAATTCCGTCCGTAGCGCCGGTAATCAGGATTATTCGGCCTTTGAGTACGTCCTGTGCATACTCATATGATTTTGGGTCAATGCTCAAAACTGGGTCCTCGTTTCCGTCGCGCAGTCAGTTGATGCGTTACTGTAACAACTTGTCGCCGGGTTCATCATCGTCGTTGCCGGCTTGCGGTTCCACCAGGGAGCGCGGCAGGGATTCGATAGCTTCGATGTTTTCGATTTCCTTTTTCGGCTGTACGCCGAGTTCGACAAATTTGCGAGCGCCGGGCAATACATTTCTCTCCAGGGAGCCAACCGCTTTGTTGTAGTTGTCAACGCTGCTGCTCAGTTGTCTGCCAACCTTGTTCATGTGCGTGACAAAGACACTGAGGCGCCCATAAAGGTCTTTCGCCAGTTTGCGAATCTCTTCCGCGTTATCTGTAAGCGCGACCTGCCGCCAGCCATAGGCAACAGCTTTCAGAAGCGCGACGAAACTCGTCGGCGTCGCCAGAATAATCTGCTGCGACAGCGCAGTTTCGATCAATTCCGGATCTTCATTAAGCGCGGCGCTCAGGAACTGGTCACCCGGAATGAAAAGAATGACAAACTCCGGACTGCGTGAAAATTGGTCGTGATAGGCCTTGCTGGACAAGGCCCGGATGTGGCCGCGCACATTCCGTGCATGACGTTTCAGAGCCAGGTCTCGCTTAGTGTCATCGCTGGCCTCGATGGCTTCGAGATAAGCATCAAGCGGCGTTTTGACATCAACGACAAGTTCGCGCTGATTTGGCATGCGAACAATCATGTCCGGGCGAAATACTTTGCCGTCAGACTCCGTGTGTACCTGCTCCTGGAAGTCGCAATGCTCAACCATGCCGGCGAGTTCAACCAGGCGCCGCAGTGTGATTTCGCCCCAGCGTCCGCGAACTTCCGGTCGCCGCAAAGCGTTGACCAGGTTCTGCGTCTCCTGGGCGAGAGACTGTTGAGATATCTGCATCGATTCAATTTGCGACTTGATGCTGCCATATGCTTCGCTGCGTGACTTTTCAAGCTCGGTTATTTGCTTTTGCGATTGCTGCAGCGCGTCGCGAATGGGTTTAACCAGATTTTCGACCGCCTGTTCGCGATCGCCTAACTCACGCTTTGCACGTTCCTGGTGTGCGCCGAGATTTTGCTCGGCAAGCCTGAGGAAAGTCTCGCTGTTGGATTTGAGCGATTTACTGGACAGTTCGGAAAACGCGGTCGTCAATTGTGTCGTCGCGGCCTGGTAAGCAGATTCTCTTTCGGCAACCAGCGTGTCCTGATCTTTTATCCGTACTTCCAGCGCGCGGAGGTCGCTTTCAAGCTGTTTCTTTCGGCTGCGCAAGATAGCCCACATGACCAGGGCACCCAATGCGAGGCCACCGAGCAGCGCCGGCACGCCAAATTCGACCAACAGCGGGTCTATCTGAATACTATTCATAAGACATCCAGATTAACGCCTTTTAGCAACATTGTGGTGAGTTCCTGAACGTCGGAGGCCGTGTGGTCCGCCCGCCAATGCACCGGATTGTCATCACTCGTAATGTAGCCGTACGCGGCCGCAATCGTCGCCATTCCCGCAGCCCGGCCGGCCTCGATGTCCCGCGCCGCATCGCCAACGTAAACGGTTCGCTCCGGGGCAACGCCTGTTTGTTCACTGGCCAGCAAAAGAGGTGCTGGATGCGGTTTGCGCTGGGCAATGGTATCGCCGCTAATCTGGCATGCGACACGCTGGTGCGGGCGGGTTTGTTGGTCACGATGCCCCACGGCACACGTCGGTCGTCGAGTTCGTCCAGCAGTGCATCGAGACCGTCAAAAATTCTGGATCGGACACACACTGCCTGCTCATAACGATCAAGGTACTCCAGCCTTAACAGCTCATGCCGGTCGTCATTGACGTCGGGGAAACCAAGCTTTATCAACCCAGCCGATCCATTCGAGACGTGTGAGCGCCCCAGCGCATAGACAACGGGTTCGCGTCCGTCATGTCGCATCATGTCGGCAAGAACCGCAACCATGTCCGGCGCGGTATCGACCAGGGTGCCATCCAGATCGAATAGAATTGCGTCGAAGCTGTTTTCGATTACCACCTCAGGCCAGTTCCGGCCGCTGAAAGTGCATCATGTAATTGACGTCAACATTTTCGCCCAGCGAGTATTCGCGCGTGATCGGGTTGTAGTGCAAACCGATACTGCCTTTTAATTGCAGGTCAGCCGCCCGGGCCCAGCTGTCGAGTTCGGACGGGCGAATGAACTTTTCATATTCGTGTGTTCCCGCCGGCAGGAGCTTAAGCAGATACTCCGCACCGACGATTGCGAATAAGAAAGACTTCGGATTACGATTGATGGTGGACACGAAAACGTCTCCGCCGGGCCTGACCAGCTTTGCACAAGCGGCAACAACCGTCATTGGTGATGGAACGTGTTCCAGCATCTCAAGGCAGGTCACAACGTCGAATGCCCCGGGCGATTGCTCGGCAAGGTCTTCGGCTGTTGATTGCTGATAGTCGACCTCAGTTCCCGATTCAGCCTGGTGCAGGCGGGCAACCGCCAGTGGCTTTGGTGCCATGTCGATTGCGGTAACCTTGGCGCCAGCCAGGGCCATGGATTCAGCGAGGATTCCGCCGCCGCAGCCCACATCAAGCACACTGCTTTCGGACAAATTAACCCGCTGTCGAATGTAATCGAGCCGCAACGGATTGATTTCGTGCAGCGGCCGAAACTCGCCCTCGGGATCCCACCATTTTGATGCAAGTGCATTGAATTTGGCGATTTCTGCCGGGTCCGGCTATCGATACGTTGTCGCCATTCAGCCGTTCGTCGCAGAATGTCGTGTTGGTCAATTTGCACGAGGGCGCCGGCTTCGACCAGGTGTCGACCGGCTACCCATACATCCTGAACCTGTGATGCCTGAACGGCGTAAACAAGCTGTGAGATCGGATCATAGACGGGTTGGCTGTTGAGATGCATGAGATCAACACAGGCGAGGTCGGCCATTTTTCCGCATTCGATAGAGCCGATGCGATCCGCCATGCCAAGCACTCTGGCACCTTCCAGCGTTGCCATGCGTAATGCGGTTGCTGCTGGCAATGCGGACGCATCATCAGTTTGCACTTTAGCGACCAGCGCAGCTGCGCGCATTTCTCCCAACATGTCGAGCACATTGTTACTTGCCGCACCATCGCTGCCAATAGCAACGGTAATGCCAGCGTTCAGCATGGCGACAATGGGTGCAATGCCGTCGGCAAGCTTGAGATTTGAGCGGGGGCAGTGCGCTACAGTGACTCCGGCGTCGGAAAATCGATCTATTTCGGCATCCGACAGATGCACTGCATGGACAGCCATCAGCGAGGCATTCACCAAGCCAAGTTCTTCGAGCCGTTCGACAGGCCGTTTGCCGGTTGCGGCTACGGCGTCACTGATCTCAGTGGCTGATTCGTGCAGGTGAATCTGAATTTTCTTGTCGAGTTGATCCGCGAGTACGCGCAATGAATTGAAAGATGCATCCGTTACCGTTGCAGTTGAATGCGGCGCAAAACAGGTCGAAATCAGCGCATGCTCCGCATAGCGATCGTGTACAAGGTCAACGCCTTTGCTCAGGCACTCAGCGGCGTTCTCAGCCCATGGGCTAGGGAACTCAATCACCGGCGTGCCGATCATGGCCCGCATATGCAAATCAATGGCTGTTTCAGCAACGATCTCCGGAAAAAAGTATTGGTCGCTGAAACAGGTGCAGCCGGCCAGCAGCATCTCGGCAATCGCCAGGCGGGTGCCGTCGCGCACAAATTCAGCGCCAACCCAGCGATTTTCAACTGGCCAGATAGCCTCCTTGAGCCAGCGCTCCAGCGGCAGGTCATCAGCAAGCCCTCGCAGCAAGGTCATCGCAGCGTGCGTATGTGCATTGACCAGCCCCGGGATCAATACATGATAGGGCCTTTCGACCAGCATGCCCGCGTCATAATGGGTGCGTGCCTCATCCGCCGGTAAAATATCGATAATTCGGCCGTCTTTGATAGCCACGGCGTGGTTCGCCAGTACCTGTCCGTGTGGTTCGACTGGAATACACCAGCTGGCTAGAATCAGAGTGTCGCAGTGCTTCATTTTTTCGCTTTGGACGTGGCCTTACAGGGTTCGGAGGGGTTCGGTCGTCGGCCAGTGTTTGCTGGGCGGAGGACTAGTATAACTTCCCGGGCATGGGCGTCTATAACTGGCAAAATTCAAGCGGAATGCCTGCTGAAGCGCGCCTTCATGTGGTATTATTTGGGCCTTGATTCAGGGCGTTTCAGCGCGCGTTTCAAGCCCCGAAAAAACAGGAATTATTCCTAATAACCTAGCAATCTATCGTACGCGATTCTGCGTTCATACGCGGAGTGGCATCGGCATCGTGAGTGTGTATGTCTGAAACCGGTCAGGAAATTCTGTCTGTAAGTCTCGAAGAGGAGATGCAGCAGTCGTACCTGGATTATGCAATGAGCGTCATTGTCGGACGGGCTTTGCCTGATGTCCGCGATGGCTTGAAACCGGTACATCGGCGCGTGCTTTACGCAATGCGCGTATTGGGCAACGACTACAACAAACCGTACAAGAAATCAGCGCGTGTCGTCGGCGACGTGATTGGTAAGTACCACCCCCACGGCGATTC
>QIHS01000124.1 GCA_003229095.1 Woeseia sp.
CCGATCAGCGCGAAGTACAGGATCGCGATACCAAACCAGGCGGCGACACCGATCACCCCAATGCGGTAGGTCGGATCACTCAGCTGATAGTAAATCGTCACGCATGCAATGATAACCGTAACCCATGCGCCCGGGTTGCCAAACGGGCTGCGATAGGGGCGTTCAATATGTGCGTAATGTTTGCGCAGGATCACAAATGACACGCCCTGCGCGATGTACGAACACATCGCACCGAAAACAGCCATGTTCAACAGCGTGCCACCGATTACCGCAGACCCGGTTTCAGCGCCAAGCCACAGAAAAATCACCAGCATGATTGTCAGCCCCGTAACGGCCCCGAACACCATCGCAACATGCGGCGTCTTGCGCGTACCGTGGGTGACGGACAGGAAGGTCGGAAAGTACCCCGCCCGCGACAAAGAATAGATTTGCCGGCCTTGCGCAAAAATAATCGTGTGGAAACTGGAGATCAGCCCAACAATGGCGACCAGGGCGAGCATCTTCGCTGTGCCACTGCCAAACAACGCTTTGAACCCGTCCAGTAACGGTTCGCCGGACTGGCCCAGTGCGTGTGAGCCCACGCCGGGCAGAGACGGATTGAGAAACAGGATCAGGAACGCAGACACGATCAAGGTAAACATGCCCAAAATGATGCCCTTCGGCATATCACGTTTGGGGTCAACAGATTCTTCTGCGGCGAGTGGCAATTGCTCGATAGCGAGAAACAACCACACAGCAAATGGCAGCGCGGCAAGTGCACCGCCGATCCCCAATGGCAAAAACCTCTGCCAGCAAACTGCCGTCGCTGTCAATGTTCAATGCCCACCGGGAAAAATCAATTTGCGGCAGGGCCATGCCCCAGAAGGTTATCAACACAGCAAGTGCTGCAAGTGTCACCACCAGGGTGATTTTGAACGAGAGCTCGACACCGATAACATTGAGCCCAACGAACAAGATGTATCCTCCTATCCACCACAAAGGCTGCATCGATGCACTCGTCTCAAAGATGCCTGTCATGTAAGCGCCGATGAAAAACACAATGACCGCTGGCGTCAATATGTACTCAACGTTTTCGCACAACCCGGTAATGAAACCACCCCATGGTCCCATCGCAGTTCGTGCAAACGAATAGGCTGCGCCCGTATGCGGCAACGCTGGCGACATTTCAGCGATTGAAAACGTAAGACCGAGATACATGATCGCAATGATGATCGTGGCGATGAACATTCCACCCCAACCGCCGGATGCAAGGCCCAGGTTCCAGCCCGAATAATGACCGGAGATGACGGCGCCGACACCAAGCGCCCACAATGACCAGACGCCCGCGTACTTTTTCAGTCCGCGCTTCGCGAAATACTCATCGCCTGCATTGGTGTATTTAATACCGCCTTTTTGATTATCCATTTCTACCTTTCTTGTTTTTCTGCGCCCAAGCTAGACAACTATAACAATGAATGCCTGCAAAGTGTCGACCTGGCCCGGCTTCGCTCGCCGTTGAATGAGGAGGGGAAAAACGGCACACTTTCGTGACCGCGCAACGAGCACGATGCGCCCTGTCAAAAGAATTTCAGGAAAACTGTATGTCGTTTCGCTTGTTCGTTTATGTTCTGTCCTCCGTCGGATTGGCGGCTTGCTCCCCCGACAACAGCGTCGTCACAGCAAATGGTGGCGACGAGTACAACGTAGAAATCAGGTGGACCAGCTACGGTATCCCCCATGTCAAAGCGAATGATTCTGCCAGTCTTGGATACGGATTTGCTTACGCCACGGCGACCGACGCGGTCTGTGTCATTGCCCGCGATGTTGCCATGGTGAATGGCGATCTGTCGCTGTATATGGGCGCAGACAAAGGCAACCTTGAAAGCGATGTTTTTCACCGAGCCCTGCTAACCGGAGAGAGGTTGCAACGATTTGCCAACGCCGCAACAGAGAGCATGCGGCGCTATAACCTGGGCTACGTTGCGGGTTACAACCGTTACCTGAAAGACCACCAGGGCAGTCTCCCTGCGTCATGCAGTGGCAAGCCGTGGGTCAGGCCAATCGTTGCAGAGGATATCGACCGACTAACGGCCGGTGTGGGTATTCGCTACGGGCTCGGACAATTCAAGGCGGATATCGCCAGGGCGACGCCACCAGGTGCACAAGTCGCTGCAGCCGACAGCCAGTTTGGCCTGCCGATCGGACTTGGCAGTAACGGCGTGGCGTTTGGCAAAGACGTAACAGACTCGGGCCGGGGAATATTGCTGGGAAATCCGCACTATCCCTGGCGCGGTTCGTCACGTTTTCACCTGATTCACATGACAATCCCCGGTGTGGTCGATGTCATGGGTGCCAGCCTGTACACAACCAATGCTGTATCGATCGGATTCAACAAAGACGTTGCATGGACACACACCGTGTCGACGGCGCTTCGCTTTACGCTCTACGAACTCTCCCTGAACCCGGACAATCCGCGCGAATACCTTTACGACGGCGAATACCGCGCGATGACAGAACAGATCGTCAATGTCGATGTGCAGAAATCAGATGGAGACACCGAGACCCGACAACAGACGGTGTACATGACCCACTACGGCCCGATCCTTGTCAGCGAGCAATTGCCGTGGAACCAGGACGTCGCGTACGCGATAAGGGACGCCGTCATTGACAATACCGAGGGCGCTGCAACTTACAACGCGCTGAGTGTCGCAACTTCCGTGGAAGACGTCGAAGCGGCAATAAGCCTGCAAGGCGTGTTCTGGGCCAATACGGTTGCCACCGACAAGAACGGCACGGCCTTCTACGCAGACATATCCACGACACCGAATGTCGATAAGAATCTGCTGGACCAGTGCCGCGTCAGTGTGGCGTCGATTCCAGAATTTATTGTTGTGCTGGACGGTTCAAAAAGCGCCTGCGAATGGGCATCAGACGCCAGGAGCCGCGTGCCAGGCGCCCTACCCGCCGACGATATGCCGCGTATCAGTCGTACTGACTACGTGACCAACTCTAACGACAGCTACTGGCTGTCGAATCCTGAGGCGCCGCTGGAGGGGTATTCACCCATTATTGGCCCCGAACGTAGCATTCGAACGTGGCGCACCCGTGCAGGCCTTACCTTTGTACAGGAGCAAATTGCAAGCGGCGAAAAGGTCACGGCCGATGATCTGCGGGCAATCTTATACAACCAACGCAACCATACTGCCGAGCGCTTGCTGGATGACATACTTGGGCTCTGCGGCGACGACACAGTCGTTGCACTTGCGGATGGCCAACAGGTCGACATTGCAGCCAGTTGCGTTGTGCTTTCGGCGTGGGACAGAACGGGGAATGTTGATAGCCGTGGCATGCACGTCTGGACCGAGTTCTGGCGTGGTGCACGCAGAATTGAAGATATCTATCGCGTTCCATTTGACGCGGACGATCCGGTCAATACGCCGCGCGGAATTGCTACCGAAAACCCTGCGGTGAGAGACGCGATCCGCCAGGCACTCGCCCGGGGACAAGTCAAACTTGAAAAAGCAGGTATCGCTATTGACGCTCTTTGGGGTGATATCCAATTCACGATGCACAATGAACGCAAGATTCCAATTCCCGGTGGCCAGGGTTGGGCGGGCATGTTCAGTATGATCGTCGTTACATCCAGGTGGTCTCCTGGGATGACGATGGCGATCTGCAGGCCGGCGGCATTCTGACCTACTCGCAATCGCAGGAAGCTGACTCACCTCACTACGCCGATATGACCGAGCTCTATTCGCGTGGCGAATGGATCGATTTTCCATTCACGGAAGAAGAAATATTGGCAGACCCGAATCTCAGAACGCTGACGCTCACTGAACCGATCAACTAACTGCAAAAAAACGGGCTCTGACCCAGGTTCAACTACCCAGATTCAACTGGCCTCACGAAAAAAGGGAAACAGAGATGATCTCTGTTTCCCCCGTCTTTTCAGATAACAACGACGAAACGATCTCGCCGAGTTAATCCTGCTTATTCGAAGTTCATCCGCAACGTCAGACCGTAGGTTTTCGGCTCATTCGGATATCCGCTAATGCTACCGGCTTGCGCAACTGAGGGGAATGCACTCAGCAGGAAGTCGTCATCGGTAAGGTTCCGGCCCCAAAGCATCGCCTCGAAACCGTTGTCCCACTGCA
>QIHS01000183.1 GCA_003229095.1 Woeseia sp.
GGATAGTGATCAGGACACCAACCGGTGCCGAGGACATCCACGAAGCAAGCGCGTCGATCGCAGATCGGCCCGGCAAGGTAAACATACGCCGGAAAATTCTTTTAAGCAGCGTGCCAATGAACTCCATCAGACCGTAATCGGTCAGGAACGGCATCAAGAGGCCGGCGAACAGGAAAATCGGCACAATGTTTACTGCCAGATCGTTCAGCACGGTGCCGCCCGTGTTTGCGTGCCAGAACATCTCGGGACCAAGCTCGAACATGGTCATTGTGCCCATCACGAGGCCGACGAGTCGCAAAGCGATCCAGACGGGTTCCACGTCGAAAAGTCTGGCAAACAACGAGCCTGGCACCAGGCTGTTACGACCAATTGTTATTGCATACACCGTGCCTAGTGCACTGATAAAGAGCAATCCGAATACGACCCACGGCATGCCAGCACCGACCAGGTCGCGGCCGGTATCCGATATCAGCCCCATCAGAATCGTCCAGTTGCCATCCACCTTGACCGGGGTCAGGAAGGTCAGGATGCCCAGCAAAGATGGCACGGCAAACTTGCGAATCGCGGCACCATCAGGCGCTTGCATATTGCTGGCGATCGCTGGCCTTTTTTTCAGTTCCTGTGGTGTCTCGCTCATGCGACTTATTATGCTCTCAGGTACACTGCGGATGAAACTTAACAGCTTGTGAACAGTTTGTTAACTGAAACAAGTCGTTACTTGAAACAAGTCGCAAACTAAAACAACGTCGCTATACGGGCCCCAATATGCGCAATATGACTGCCTCATTCGCATTTCTACCGGTACTTGCACTACTGCTTGGCTCACCCGTTCTTGCCCAGGATGAACGACTGACGCTGGACTGGATATTCAGCGATGAGCGAAAGATGGCAATGACACTGCCTCGGTCAGAGTGGCTGGAGTCAGGGCTTGTTGTGCTGTACGACGTCCGACTGCCCAAGTTGGAAAGAACGATCGAGACCTTCAATCCGGACAATGGACGCCAACGCAAACTGGTCAATGCAGAAAAAGCACTGGCGAACATGACAGAGATTCTGCAGCCCGAAAAACCTTTCGAAGAACTCGGCTGGCCAAGTGCATTCGATTCAACCGGCCGCTGGGCTCTTTATCAGAAATCGGACGATATTGTATTGCTGGACCTGCGCTCATCCCGGGTCAGCGCAGTTGCGGTCACCGATGCCAAAGAATCGTCAGCTCGATTTTCACCTGATGGTCAATGGGTGGCGTTCGTCAGGGACAACGACATTTACGTCTGGAATATCGAAGAACAGGAAGAAAAGCGCCTGACCAACGACGGCAGCGATACGCTGCTCAATGGAACGCCATCCTGGGTTTATTGGGAAGAATTATTGAACCGTGCGGACCGGGGTTTTGTGTGGTCACCGGATTCCAGTGCCATTGCCTATCTGCAAAGCGACGAGTCCGGCGTCGGTGAAATGCACTACGTACATTTTGAGCCAAACCTGCCAAAGGTCATCAAACAACGTCATCCGAAACCGGGTGAAACCAATCCGCGGGTGCGTGCTGGTGTCGTGCTGCTCGATGATGCAAAAACCACCTGGGTCGATCTGGGGTCTTATCCCTACCCTACGAATACCTGGTGCGAATGAAATGGCTGGCGGACAGCAAGAGACTGGCGGTACAAACACTGAACAGACCGCAAACAGCACTCGACATTTTCATTGCAGATAGTGACTCGGGACAAGCTTCTCACCTCATACGAGAAATCGACGATGGCTGGGTCAGCGTGCATGACGACCTGTACTTTCTTGACGATGGCGAGCGTTTTGTCTGGCGATCGGAGCGAGACGGTTACTCTCACCTGTATATGTTCGACATGCAGGGCAAGCTGTTGCACCCGATCACTAAAGGCGAATGGGCACTGCGCCAGTCTGGCGGAGCACGAGGCATGAGCCAGGCCGTCAGCTATATTGATGAGTCGACGGCCTCGATCTATTTCACTTCCCTGCGAAAGGCTTCAACAGAACGCCAACTGTATCGCATCGGTTTCGATGGTGACGATTTGCAGAGGGTAAGTGCCGCAGACGGTTTTCATTCGATTCGCTTCGCCGCCAATGGCGAATATTACCTGGACTTGTCGTCAGCGATTGACCGACCCTCTACGCTTGTCGCACATTCAACCGACAGTGACCAAGCCCGTACTATCGCAGAAGTTGGGCGAGACATTCCGGAACGCTTCGATTTTCAGAACTGGGAACTTCTTACGGTCAATGCACGCGACGGGTATGAAATGCCGGCGATGATGTTGAAACCACGATACTTCGATGTGGAAAAACGTTACCCGTCAATCATTTACGTTTATGGCGGTCCTTCGGCACCGACTGTCAGAAATGCATGGCAGAGTGGAACCCGCGGCTACTATAACCAATTGCTTGCCGACAGTGGCGTGATCGTTTTCTTCGTCGACAATCGAAGCGCAGCGGGCAAGAGCAAGATCGATGCAAACACGATCGTAAAACAGCTCTATGGCGAAGTTGAACTGAATGACCTTCTGGATGGTGTTGCATGGCTGAAATCGCAACCCTACATTGACACGGATCGTGTCGGTATATGGGGATGGAGCGGCGGCGGCACCATGACCCTGCAGTCGATGACCAGCAGCAGCGAATTCGTTGCTGGCGCCGCGGTAGCGCCAGTCACCGATTGGCGTTACTACGACACGATCTACACCGAACGCTACATGAAGCGCCCGCAAGACAACGAGGAAGGATACGACGCCACCTCGCACGCGAAACGCGCCGCTGATCTTCATGGCCGATTATTGCTGGTGCACGGCACCTACGACGACAACGTGCATCCACAAAATTCATGGGCCTTCAGTGACGAGCTGATCGAAGCAGGCATTACGTTCGACATGATGATTTACCCGATGCGCAAACACGGCATCAGTGACGATGCGGCACAGCGACATATCTTCACGACCATGTTCGAGTTTTGGCAACGCAATCTTGGGCTTGGCGACTGACGGCTCGTTCGTTCGAAAGTACATAACATATTTACGCTAATTGTCTGTTTTTTAAACCTTTTCTAATCATATTCCTTTTGATTGAACCTGTTCGGCATATGGCCTTCTAAAGTCAATGAACAGACACAAGGATTTCCAATCAATGCATTTACCCCTATTTCCGTTGTTGCTTTTGACCGCTTTTAGTTCATCCGCCGTGGCGGCTGACTGGCGCTCTGCCGATTTCAACATCACAGAAAGCAAAAACAAACTCGATTCCCTGATCGAATTTCCGGAGGTCACGGGCAATATCTCGGTGACGATCAGCTGTTTTTCACAGGTTCAGACCGGTGGAAAAATGAAAAAAACCGGTTGTTATTCGGCCAACGGGTTTGAGGCGACTTTTGCCGCTGCGGTAAGCAAAGCTGCCCGCAAAGCGCGACTCAACCCAGCCATTATTGGCGGCAAACCGCGAAAAGTATTCCTTCAGTTTCGCGTGGAATTCAATGCCGAGGGTGCAGAGGAAAAACGCGTCGAGACTATCGACCTTCACCTGAATCCTGGTTATGAGGAAAACATCATCGCCTACGGTTTCGAGCACATCGCCGGACAGCGGGCGATCGGTCGCAAAGAATCCTGGCAAGAAGCCTGTCCCCGCCATGCGAAGTTTGCCGTATGGGCGCGTGCCTATCTCGGCGAAGATGGCAGAGCAGAAAGTCCATCGGTCGAGCATGCAACCGGTATCATACCGACCGCACCGTGTATAGATGCCATCAAGCGTGTCATCGTCGCCAGCCAATACGTACCGGCGACATCGGAAGGCGTAGAAATTTTTGGCAATTGAACAATGAATGTACGGGTGAAATGGACGAATCAACAGCCGGGCCTACCCACTTCAGCGGGCAGCATGGCCTCAATTCGTTGCATAACATCCAGCCTGTGCACGAGATCATGGATGTAGTCCAGATTGTCGGTTT
>QIHS01000554.1 GCA_003229095.1 Woeseia sp.
CGCGGCGCTTTTCAGGCGGCCGCGTCACCCGTATACAAAGGCGCTGCTAAATGCAGTGTTAGCCCCGGAACCCGGCGCGAACGCGGTAGGCATACCGCTGGCTGGCGAGGCCTCGTCAATCCTGGCACCGCCTGATGGCTGTCCATTTCATCCACGCTGCCAACATTCTATCGGGATTTGCAGCGAGACAATCCCGATTCAAGCTGACCTGTATGGTGGCACTGTGGCCTGTCACCGGGCGAGTGAGCTCGATCTGAGTTACTAGAGAATTTTTCGACAGGTAATTCTCGGACAAGACCAGAGCGAACTCACATGCCAGGAATCGGAATCGGCATGGGTGCGCCATTGATAGTGATCAATCCGGCCGCATAGCGTGCTTCCATAACATAGTCATCGCCGTCTTTTTCCAGGATGCCCATTGCCAGCAGCGCGCCCGCTTGCGGGTTCATCATGGTCGCCAGGTCATAAAGCGCGGCAGGCAAGCGAAGGTCGACAGATGCCGTCATAGCCAAAATGACACCGGGCCAGGAGAAGGCCTCGTCCGCATCTTTTTCGGGGATGTCGATAACGATTCTGGTCGTCACGTCGCCCTGCGGTAACGAGAAATCAAGGCGATCAAAGCGAACTTCCAGGCCGCTTGACAGCAACGTCTGCAGGTCACCCTCGATGAGCGGAAATAGCGTTTCCCAGTCATTCAGATCAGCGCCGGAAGATGCCTGTGCGTCCTTCAGCGAGAGGGTAATCGCCGCCAGAGATTCTGCATCCAGACGATTTACAGAAGGATCTATCGCCATCGAGGCGTCGCCAAAGCCAGGTATCGCAATACCGTCTACAGTAATGCTGGCGCTGTTGTTAAGGTGCCCGTCTTCGAGGTCAGAATTCGACTCAAAACCGAAACTGCCAATGTTGATCTGTACCGGGCCGTTTGTGACCGTGAAGTTGTTGGCGACCATTCTTGCCGGGCCGACATAAAAGCCGTATTCAGTGAGCACCTGGTCGAAAGCGATCTCTGTTGTGCCAATGCTCATGCCGCCATCACTGCTAAGGATGCTCACCGGCTCGATGACGCCGTGAACAGAAAACTCGCCTGTGCTACGGTTGTTATAAATCGCCAGATCCGCGCCGTCCCAGCTTGCCGATCCGCCGTCGTTACTGAATTCTCCAGCCTCAAGCAATAGCCGCGAAGTGCTCGCACCGCCCAGGGACACATCGCTGTAGAGCGTGCCGGGCAACTCAACCGTCTCTCCGTCGCCGGGGTCCAGCAGAAACGTCGATATGGTGCTGGCAAGACCGGGTGCGAGACTGCCTGCGTCGCGCGACAAAGAGCTTATCGGCACAATGCCATGATCCATGCGCGTATCGATGACGAGCGATGGCAGTGTCGGGTTACCAGTAGCGTCGGCGTATTTGCGTACAGCGTCCTCGAACTGACCGCCCTCAAGGACAACACGGTGGCGACCGACAGAGGTGAACCAGCCGCGATCGAAAGACTCAGTCTTGATATTTACGCCGGGGCTTTCATTCTCCGCCCACTGAATGCTTTCTTCCATATTTTGCTCTGCGAGCTTCCCGATGATGCCGGGCGATACCAGGACGACCAAAGCTAACAAGACGAGCAAAGCAACTAACCACCGTTTCATGGCGAAACCCCTGATTTTTTGGGTGAAGTAACAACCGACAATGCTAGCATGGCGCCGCTAAATCGTCGTGCCCGATATGGAAAAACGTCGGCGCAGCCACTACCATAACGCCCTCGACAGGCCGCACTCAGCCGCGGCCCGAAAACAGCTCCTTATCTAACGCGAATGAAATGATGATTATTGGTAAAACAATCGCCGCCCTGTTGCTCTCAATGCTGATTTGGATGCCGCCAGCGGCCGCGCAAGGAAGCGCGGAACAAGGCCGTGAACTTGGTTTCACTTGTCTCGGCTGCCATGGCATAGAAGGCCAGCGCAACGCCTATCCGTCGTTTCGGGTACCCCGGCTTGGCGGACAGAACCGTGACTATATGAAGGCGGCGCTGCTCGCCTATCGAGAGGGCACGAGGCCACATCCGACGATGCGGGCGCACGCGAGCTCGTTAACAGATGATGATATCCAGGACCTGCTGGCCTGGCTCGCATCATTCGGTGACGCGCACGATACCGCGACGGCGGAAACAGTCGCCGGATTCGAAGCCGCTGCGCTGTGCGTGACTTGCCACGGCAAAGACACAGATAACGTGGTACCGCCGCCGCCGATACTCGCGGGACAACATGCTGACTATCTGGAGCATGCGCTCAAGCA
>QIHS01000210.1 GCA_003229095.1 Woeseia sp.
TCTGCAAGATTCTTCTCGCCGGGATTCAGCGTGTCGTAAGGAAGTTGTGAGAGCGGTGTTTGCACCGTTCCGGCGTCCTCATGTAAGTCACCCATGCCTTCGTCGATATAAAGCAAACCCGTAATAATCTCACCTTTGTTAATACTGTCCCGCAGGAAAGAAAACGCCGCTGCTCTGCTGGTCGGGTCGTAGTCTTTGTTCAGTTTACGAAAGACGATCTTGCTGCCGTCATGTAACTCAACCGGCATTGCATCACCGTCATTGTAGGCGGCAACAATCTCTTCGCTGGGCGGAATATAGTCAGCGTCGATGACAGGATTGAAATGTTTTCGCGTGTGCGCGTAGCTCTTGGTCGAACCTTCATTGTCATTGAAAGTGACACAGGGGCTGATGATATCCAGAAGCGCGAATCCCTTGTGCTTTAGCGCCCCCTTGATCAGTGGCACCAGCTGCTGTTTGTCTCCGGAAAAACCGCGCGCAATGTAGGACGCGCCGAGTCCGATTGCTGTGCTGACCGGATCAATTGGCATCTGCCGGTTTGGTGCAGCTTTTTTGGCCCGGCTGCCGATGTCCGCAGAGGCTGAATACTGACCCTTCGTCAAACCATAGACACCGTTATTTTCGATGATGTAACACATATCGAGATTGCGGCGGATGACATGCGCAAATTGACCCATGCCGATCGATAATGAATCGCCATCGCCGGAAACACCGATGTAGGTCAGGTCGCGATTCGCAGCGTTGGCACCAGTCGTAACCGATGCCATGCGGCCGTGAACGGAATTAAATCCGTGTGACTGACTCACAAAATACGCCGGCGTTTTCGATGAACAACCAATGCCACTCATTTTGCCGAGCATGTGTGGCTCGATGCCCAGTTCGAATACGGCCTGGATAATGGCTGCTGTGACGGAGTCGTGTCCGCAGCCGGCGCACAGTGTCGAGATTCCGCCCTCATAGTCTCGCGCAGTTAACCCAAGCTTGTTGCGTGGCATCTTCGGATGTGAAATTTTTGGCTTCGCGATAAAACTCATTTTATAGCCCTGAATAGCATACTCATGCAGCCCGTCCGGCTGACATCTCGGCGAGCACACGGTCAACAACGAAGTCAGCTGCCAGTGGCATGCCGTTATAGTGCAGCATCGACACCAGCTTATCCGCATTCACGTGTGCGTCCAGCATCAACAATGCTCGAAACTGTGCGTCACGATTCTGTTCGACCACGTAAACGCGATCATGTTTGTTAATGAAATCAGAGACTGATTTGCTGAACGGAAATGCCTTGACCCGGCAATAATTCAGGCCGATGTTCTGTTCTTTTAGCTGATCCAGCGCTTCTTTGACCGCACCATCACAACTGCCAAACGTCAGTATTGCCTGCTTGTTGCGTTTTGAATATTCGATTTCCGGCTCGGGCACAATCGTTCTCGCAGTTTCCCATTTGACCAACAGTCGGTCTATGACATCCTGGTACTCTGCCGCATTTTCCGTGTACGCGCCGTATTTTGTATGCCCGGATCCACGCGTGAAGTAAGCGCCTTTTGGATCCTCGCCCGGCAATGTGCGATATGGAATTCCGTCGCCGTCGACATCGAGATAGCGGTGAAACTTTTCCATCCCATCGAGTTGCTCGGAGGTCAGGACCTTGCCACGGTCGGGCGTGTATTGCTTGTCCCACTGGAGATCCGGACACATCCAGTCATTCATGCCGATATCGAGATCTGACAACACCATCACCGGCGTTTGCAATCGTTCGGCAAGATCGAATGCAGTTGGTGCCATGTAAAAACACTCTTCGGGGTTCGCTGGGAAAAGCAATACGTGCTTGGTGTCACCGTGAGATGCATATGCGCAAATCAGCAGGTCGCACTGTTGCGTTCGTGTTGGCATGCCGGTCGACGGGCCAGTGCGCTGTACGTTGAAGATGACTGCCGGCACTTCGGCATAATAAGCAAAGCCGATAAACTCGCTCATCAGGGAGATACCGGGCCCACTGGTCGGGGTAAATGCGCGCGCGCCGTTCCAGGTAGCGCCAAGCACCATGCCGATCGCCGACAACTCATCCTCTGCCTGTACGATGCAGTATTTCTTGTTGTTGCCGTCCTCATCGGTGCGATATCGCTGGCAAAACATGGTGAACGCGTCCATCAGGGAGGTAGATGGCGTAATCGGATACCAGGCGCCGACAGTGGCCCCCGCATAAACACAACCAAGCCCGGCCGCTGTATTTCCATCGATGATAACGTGATCTTTGGTCTTGTCCATCGGCGCCACCTTCGCGAATCGCCTGCAGATTGGCATCGACCAGATGTGGTTTGGAGGCGAATGTTTCGTTCAACAGCACCTTGATGACCTCGAGGTCGATCTCCAGCAGCCCAGCCACAACACCGACATAGGCAATGTTCTTCATGAGGATGCGGTCGCGTACCGTGTCGAAAGACTCATTGCACATGCGCGATAGCGGTACGCCCAACACGTTAATGTCAGCACGATCAAGCAGGCGACTACGCGGCCAGGTGGAAT
>QIHS01000344.1 GCA_003229095.1 Woeseia sp.
CTCGGCGGATTCTTGCCGCAGTATTACCTCAATAAGACTGCGCCGGCAGAGATTATTGTTGATGCAGAAGTGGATGACCGGCAATTGCTGGAAACCGGTATCAGCGGGCGTTCGGGGAAAAAGGTTGCGATCAGGCATCGGGTAAGAGGTGACCGATTTCGCTGGCTTGAACTTGCCCGCACAAATGCAGATCAGGGCGTCAAGCTGCACGTTGCGAGCAATGCGACGATCGCAAACAATTCGATGCGCTGGCCGAGGTGCTGCAACTTGAAGCCGCGCCGGCTCGCCTGGAATGCTTTGACGTTAGTCATACCTCAGGTGAGGCGACGGTGGCATCCTGCGTGGTATTCAACCAGGCGGGACCGCTGAAAAGCGACTATCGCCGCTTCAATCTCAATCCGGCCAGTGCAGGGGACGACTATGCCGGGATGGCAGAGGCGCTACGGCGGCGTTATGCGCGCATCAAGAAAGGAGAAGTGCCACTGCCGGATGTCTTGTTCGTCGATGGCGGCAAAGGCCAGCTTGCGGCAGCACTGACAGTACTGGACGAACTGTCAATGCCCTGGCTGCAAGTGGTCGCTGTCGCAAAAGGCCGCTCGCGTAAACCTGGCATGGAGCAGCTTTTCTTGGCAGGCCAGAGCACGCCCACTATACTGCCTTCAGATTCACCGGCGTTGCACCTCATTCAGCAAATCAGGGATGAAGCGCATCGATTCGCGATCACAGGGCACAGACAGCGGCGTGCTAAAACAAGAAAGACATCGCGCCTGGAAGAGATTCCCGGTTTGGGTCCGAAAAGACGGCGGGAGTTATTGAAACAATTTGGGGGGCTGCAAGGTGTACGGGGTGCCGGAGTCGATGACCTGGTGAAAGTCCGTGGTATCAGTCGCTCGCTTGCTGAAAAAATCTATGATGATCTACATCCTGACAGTCAGTCCTGAACAAGGCATGGTGGCTTCTTGAAAGCAAATATTGCAAACATCCTGACCTGGATTCGCATTGCGGCGATTCCAGTCGTGGTGTGGTGTTTTTTTAGCGACATTGATTATGCGCGGCCGATTGCTGGAATCGTCTTCGGACTGGCCGCCATTACCGACTTGCTGGATGGCTACGCCGCTCGAAAACTGGGCCAGACGTCGCGGTTCGGAGAGTTCCTTGATCCGGTTGCGGACAAGTTGATGGTCACCATCAGCCTTGTCCTGTTGGTACAAAGCGACCCCAGGATTGTGGTGGCACTGATCGCGGCCGTCATCATCGGCAGGGAGATTACTGTCTCTGCATTGCGTGAGTGGATGGCAGTGATTGGCGCCAGGGCTGAGGTCACCGTGGGCTCTCTCGGCAAAGTCAAAACAACGCTACAGATGTTCGGCATCGCTTTTATGGTCTATCAGCAGCAGATGTTCGGCGTTGAGATTTACGATGTGGGCTTTGTCCTGTTGCTCGCAGCCGCGGCAATGACGCTTTGGTCGATGGGCGTCTATTTACGGGCGGCATGGCCGGTGATGGTCAGGAACGCGTGACAGGGCTCCGGTAGCGGCAGTATTTCTGGTCGTTTGCTACTGGTCCTTGACAGCGCAGGGTGAGCCGCTAAAATCTGCGCCCTCCCATAGAAGGGAGAGAATAAGCGGGTGTAGCTCAGCGGTAGAGCATCACGTTGCCAACGTGAGGGTCGTGAGTTCAATCCTCATCACCCGCTCCAAATATTGAACGGACCCGAAAGGGTCCGTTTTTGTTTAAGGGTCCGTTTTTGTTTCCGCGGGGGGATTCCTTGCTGGCCGGTCGGCTACTTCAGCATTGCAGCTGGTACAACCGCGCTTGCCACGTTGTATACGCCCTCGACTTCATCCGTCCACGCAACGATGAGATTGTCACCATCACGAGTGATCTGCGGCACGCTGAACGAGAACACGTCTTTAGCTTCCTCAAGAAGATAGTCTTCACCCTGATCACCATTGCGGGCAACGCGCTTCATGCGCAACTCCGAGCCCCCCATGCCGGTTGATCGAAGCCAGCTGACAACGATATCGCCATTTGGCAACAGGGCCGCGCCGACACGCCCAAGCGGGTGATTGGCGTCAATTTCAATGGGCTCTGAAAAAGTCCGGCCAGCATCGACAGACCAGGCTACTTTCACTATCGGCGCTTCATTGACGCCGGTGAACCATGCGACTGCCACATGCTGCCCATCTGCCTGAATAATCGGTCCATTGACCGGACAGGCAGCGATGTCCCAGTTATCGGCGCTGACTGCATAGCCGGGCTGCCATACACCATCGACGCGCCGCGAGACATAAATGTCCCGAATTTCCTCAACAGTGCGGTCTCGATAGACTGCAACGGGGCCCTCAGCGGTCAATGCGACATCCGTCTGGCAACAATCGCAAACCAGGTTATCGACAAGCGCATCATTCGATACCGACATGTCCTCATCGACATTAGCAAAGCGCAATGTCATGCCGCTCGCGCCAACATCATTCTCGTCGTATTCATTGACCATCTGGCGACC
>QIHS01000150.1 GCA_003229095.1 Woeseia sp.
ACCAGGATGTGCGTGTCCGCCACGGCAGGCTCCCACAACTCGGCTACCCGGTCCGGATGCGGCGCAATGATCGAGTCGCCGAAATCTGTATAAAGTATTCCGTCACCGGGTACTGCGGAGAAAGATAGTTCGACGACGCGATCGTCTGTGATCGCCAACGGCGACACGCCGGATTGTCCAACAAACGGATTGTAGTAGAGCCCCAGCAAAAACAGGCCCGCGCCAACGACCAAACCCAACAGCAGAGATAAGAGGTACTTCATTCGATATCTCCCTGTTGACCGACCATTGATACTTCAATTTCAATCCATCCTTCAGCGTCATCACCATTCTTTGCCGCGACAAATTGCTCTCTTGCCGTTCCAATCATCGAATCGAAATCCCGCGTGCCAGCCCGAAACCTGCCCTCACGAAATCCGCTGGAAGAAGGTGTCATCTCCATTTGCGCGTAAATCGATCCTCGTGCGGGAAAATGTAACACCCACTCAATAAAATCTCCGCCATCTGATGAACTTGCAAGCCGGCTCGCGACGCCGATAACCGTGTTGTCGCGATTTCGAACTTTAAATAATTCCGCTTGAATATCGCCGGCATATTCGGCACCCGGCCAGTCGAGTCCGGCTGGAATGCTGTCATTGACGTCAGGCAGCCCAACCAGGATTCGATCGCGTGGCAGGTTGACACGGAAAACTTCAATATTGCCACCATTGGCCTGCACACTGGTCAGCGACTGTTCGCGGTGCAGGTCAACCGCGGGCACAAACCAGCCCAGCGCGCCAGTTCCGAGCAGGCCGAGAACGATTCCAACTACAAAGGTCCTGAACAATAGATTCTCCAGAGTGAGACGTCTTGCTGGCCGGCTGTCCGGTCAGATCTCGCGACAAGTTTAGTTAAATCGCGCACCCTTCTCACCATTTGCCCAGTGATTTGTGACACGGCGCACACTGCAATGTCCATTTGAGTACAATTCTTCTCCCTTTCGCCAGCCTGAACCTCTCGCCGTGAATGCAATATGCCTTTGGACCGGACCGCGGAACATTTCGACGGCCCTGATGTACAGCTTTGCTGAACGAGCTGACACCAGGGTTGTGGACGAACCGCTGTATGGACACTACCTGAAGGTCACGGGCGCGATTCATCCTGGTCGGGATGAAGTACTGGCGGTAGCTAATTGCGATGGCAACGCCGCAATGCGCGAGCTGCTAACAAAACCTGAAGGTGAGCGTCGCATTCTTTTTATGAAGCAGATGGCACACCATCTCATCGACATTGACGAGTACTTTCTTCGGCAGACGCAAAACGTAATCCTTATTCGTGATCCCGGAGAAATGCTGCCATCACTAACCGTTCAATTACCCAACGCCACATTGCGGGACACCGGCCTGAAACTGCAGTGCGAACTTTACGAACGACTGATGTCAGATAAGCAACTACCCATCGTCATCGATTCAAGAGAACTTCTCCTCGACCCTGCCGGCGTTTTACAGAAACTGTGCAAACATCTTGATCTAGACTACACGGCAGACATGCTGCGCTGGCCGGCTGGCCCGCGCAAGGAAGACGGTGTTTGGGCGCGCTATTGGTACCACAACGTGCATAAGAGCCACGGATTTTCTCCTTACGTTGCAAAGACCAGCTTTCCGCGTCATCTGAAAGCACTGCTTTCAGAGTGTCGCCCCTGGTATGACAAACTCTATGCTCACGCCATCCGAGCCGATTCGCGACCTGGGCTGGAACACACAAATTCTCCGGAGACCTGAATTGCAAATCCATGACCCTCGCAATACGAATATCCTGATTCATGTCAACGGTGAACTCGTTACAAGGGAGAACGCACGTATATCGGTATTCGACAGCGTCGTGCAAGGTGGCGATGCAGTTTGGGAAGGGCTGCGTGTTTATAAAGGGCGCATCGCTGCGCTGGGCGACCATCTGGAACGGCTGCGAAATTCTGCGAAGGCACTGGCATTCGAATCAATACCCGATACGGATGACATTCGGCTGGCAATTTTCGAAACGCTGGAAGCTAACGGCATGTCAGATGAGACCCACATCCGCCTGACCCTGACCCGGGGCGAAAAAGTTACGTCCGGCATGAACCCGCGGCTGAATCAGTCAGGTTGCTCGTTGATCGTCCTCGCGGAATGGAAACCACCGGTGTACTCGGACGAGGGCATCTTCTGCAATTCGCCGCAACACGCCGCAATGCCTGGATTCGAAAATTCACCACAACAATCTGTTAAACAATATTCTTGCTGCAATAGATGCCAACGTCGCCGGCGTTGATAGCGCAGTAATGCTCGATGTCCACGGTTTCATATCGGAGACAAATGACACCAATATATTTCTCGTCCGTCATGGTGAATTGCAAACACCATTTGCCGATGCCTGTCTGCCGGGGCTAACACGGAAAATGATTTTCGAGATAGCGCAAACCGAGGACATTGTGTGCAGGGAAAAAAACCTGTCGCTGACTGAACTCTATTCGGCAGACGAAGCATTCACCACCGGAACCATGGGCGAGCTCACGCCGATTCTACAGGCCGATGGCAGAGTGGTCGGGACGGGCAAGCCCGGACCAATGACGAAACGATTGCAGGGATTGCACCGGGCATATGCGTACGAGCACGGAGATGTTTTGCCTTTCGGCTAACGATGCCTGGTTCGGGCTAGCAACAACCCTGTTCTGAAAAATACAATGCGAGGTATTCGTCAAAGCTCAAATCATCGGACGCCTCTGTTTCCTGCTGCCGTACATGCGAGACACTTGCCTCTTTCTCATACAATGCAAGTTGCTCTTTGCCTAGTGGCGCTAGATCGGAGAAGTATTCCTTGTGCCCGAGCGCACATTTCATTGCAAAGTGATAGAAACCAGTCTGGTCGAGGCGCATTTCTTCAAGCACGCGTGCCGATGGAGTTGCATCAGGGTCTTCGACAAGTGTCGACTGAAAGTCAACGGCCTGCACGTACGCGTCACCACCTTCACCGCGATCGATAATCTCTGCGACAGCACGAACGCCGTCGATAATTTCCCGCGCCCAGTCGCGAAGTGGCACTTCTTTGCCGGCACGCAGGAGTCGAAAATCCGGGTCTCTGCCCTCGGTTGCAGTTTTACTTTGGTTTCTTGACGTTTCTCGCCAGGATGACTCATCGAATGGGGGGCTTTCCTCCAGCAGACAATAGGCGAGGAATGCCTCCATGAAACGCATTGCGTTTTGATTGATGCCAACAGGGTCAAACACATTCAAGTCCAGAGACCGAATTTCGATGTATTCGACGCCTCCGCGCCGCAACGCCGCGGTGGGTCGCTCTCCTGAAAGTGCGACACGCTTTGGCCTGACAGGACTGTAGTACTCGTTTTCAATCTGCAGTTTGTTGGCACTCAATTGCCGATAGACACCGTTCACTTTAACGCCGATTTCTTCATACGCTGGCTCGGGCATACAGATCGCACAACTCAGATCGTCAACATATTCGTCGACCGAATTCAGTGAAATATTCAGCGACGCCTGCGTGTCGCTTGTGTAACCGAGATCGCTCATTCTTAGCGAAGTGCCAAAAGGCTCATAGTATGTGCTGTCGTTGTAGCTCTTGAGGTCGTTCTCGATTTTTCCCAGAAATGACTTGCACAGGGCAGGCGACGCGCCGAACAAGTACAGCGCCAGCCAACCCATGCGATGAATATTTCGCACCAGGCCCATGTAGGCATCCGACCTGAAGTCATCAGCGGACAGCGTTGATTCTTCTAACTCCTGATAGTGCGACCAGAATTGCGGTGGAAAGGAATAATTAAAATGCACACCAGCGATGGTTTGCATGTTTCGTCCATAGCGATAGCCGAGTCCGTTGCGGTAAACCGTTTTCATTTTCCCAACGTTGGAACTGCCGTACTGCGCGAGCGGAATCTCGCCGTCGTTCGACATCACACACGGCATGCTGGTAACCCAGAGCAATTCGTCACCAATTTTCTCATAGCTGAACTGGTGAATCTCGCAAAGCACTTTCAGTGTTTCCCAGGTGCTGCTGTAGGCGGGAGTGACGAACTCGAGCAGTGCTTCAGAAAAGTCGGTAGTAATAAATTTGTTGGACATGGCCGAACCGAGTCCGGGAGGATGTGACGACACAGCGAGCCGACCATCGGTGAGCACCCGCAAGGATTCTTTCTCAACACCCTTCAGCCCGCCCGACAGAACGTTGGTGGGCGCGTGCGACGCCAACCATTCCATGCGTTTTTTTATCACTTGATTCAAACCGGTTGACTCCGACTAGTGCAAGCCCTGATATGCAGGCGCTTGCCGACCATGCGGCGACTATACAGGCGGCATCGGTATGTGCCAACGATGCACCTGTTCTTTGCGCCCGGATATTCAAGCGGCGATCTTCTATCCGGCAATGCTCAAGTCTCAGTCCTGAGCAGGACTTCACAATATTTCTTGCTGCTACGTTGTATCATTCACCCATCTTCAGTTTCTGACAATTTATGAGAGACAATCAATGAGCGATTCGAAAACGCGACGGCTGCAGGATGCCGCCAGAGGGCCAGGGACACTGATCAGCGCGGGCTGCAGGATCGAAGGCCTGCTGACAGGAGCCGGACATTTCATGATCAACGGCGAAGTTGAAGGGGAGTGCGACATCGATGGAACCGTCACGATCGCAAAGGGTGGTTATTGCAAAGGATTGATCAAGGCCAACTCCGTGATTGTTGCAGGCCAGGTTGATGGCGATATTGTCGCCAATGGCCAGGTAGAAATAAGCAATACGGCGAAGATTTCCGGCACCGTGTCCGGGGAAGCGATTGCGGTTGCAGAAGGCGCGATTGTTGAAGGGGTCATGCAGACCACCGGAAGAAAAGAGCCACAGGAGTTCGTCGAAAAACGCCAGGATGACGACGAACCCGGGTCTTGAAAATTCAGCGGCGCCGACTATTCCGGGAATAACGAAATATTGACGCGATTATTGCTCGCCGCAATTTTGTTCCAGGAAGACACAGTTACATTGTCCGGAATCGCCGGATAACTCATCACCGGGTCCGCGTTTCCCAATGAGACGATCTCGTATCGAATGCGTCCCGCCGTACGTTGATCTGAAAGTCGAATAAAATTTGCAAAGGCGACTGACTGCCGCAGCCCAAACTCGTACGCTTCACCGCCTGAAACACCAATGCGATCGCATTGAACCGCCAGCAAGTTGTCTGAGGCCAATTCGTAGTCGGCCATACCGGCTCCGCTCATACAAAAATTTCCGACATGTGTTTCGACCCTAACCGCGCCTGAAAAACCGATGGCGGTTAGCTGATCAGTGAGCTGCTCGATAGCCGCCAGCCGGGAATCGCCAAGTGGCAATTCATCGAAAGCATATGACGCACGCTGATTGATACCCCATTCGAGGCTATCCAGCGTCGCTGAATACATTGCGCCCAAAGATTGTTGGTAGTTGTCGAGTTGTGTCCTGGATTGAAGCGAACCTTCCGCCTCACTCATTCGCTGGTTTTCCAGTTCCTGTTTTAATTGCGTCTGTTGCGCCTGCAGCGCCTGCCAACTCTGTTCACGTTGCCAATAGAGTGCTGCAAACACCATCGATAGCAGGGCCAATGTCGCGACAGCTGCCTGCAGCGTGCGCGAGGGGCCGTTTTCGACTGCCAATTCCTCTACGTCCTCGGTCTGATTCCCTGTTGGCCTGAATTCGTCAGCAACGCGATTCGCGATAGTTTCATAACTGTCGAGAAGATCACGACGCAACACTGCTCGTTGCTGGTCAAACAGAT
>QIHS01000138.1 GCA_003229095.1 Woeseia sp.
GACAGGTTCAGGCTGCCCGAACCATCACCGCCAGTGCCGACGGTATCAACCGTTGGCGCGCCCTCGGGAATGGCGGGGTGCAGTGCCAGTTCACGCATTGCCATGGCAAAGCCGCGAATCTCGTCCGCTGTTTCGCCCTTGGCACGCAACGCGACGAGGAGCGCTCCGGCAAGTGCAGCTTCAACATCGCCGCTCGCAAGGTCGCGCATCAGCTCGGCAGCCGCGGATTCATCCAGCGAGACACCGTCCAGTAAACGCTCAAGAACCGCTGCATAGTTTCCGGCCATGGTCACGTCATCCGCATGAAATTTGCCATCAGCGTATCGCCTTCCGGTGTCAGGACACTTTCCGGATGAAACTGTACGCCTTCCAGCGGCAATGTCTTGTGGCGCACGCCCATGATTTCGCCTCTGCTGGTTTGCGCGCTCACTTCAAATTCATCCGGCAGCGTTTTTTCCTCGGCGCACAGAGAATGATAGCGGCCTGCCTCGAAAGTCGCTGACATGCCTTCATACAATGCGCCTTCATCGTGCGTCACCATTGAAGTCTTGCCATGCATCAGCCTGCCGGCGCGCACAATCTCGCCACCGTAATGCTGCACCAGACACTGGTGGCCGAGACACACGCCAAGCACCGGCACTGCGCCTGCAAACGCACCAATCATGGCCAGCGACATGCCCGCGTTCTCCGGCCTGCCTGGGCCAGGCGAAATGACCAGGTGGCTAGCCTCCAGCGCTTTAGCCTCGTCAATCGTAATCTGATCATTGCGGTATACCAGCACTTCGGCCCCTTTCGCTGCGAATGCCTGCACGAGGTTGTAGGTGAAAGAATCGTAGTTGTCGATCAATAACAACCTGGGGTTCTTCACAAGCCTTCTCCCGCAATATCAAGTGCACTGCGGAGAACCGCGCTCTTTGACCGCAATTCCTGGTATTCCTTTTCGGGCACACTGTCGGCGACGATTCCACCGCCCGCCTGGAAACTATATTCGTCTCCGTTGAAGACCATTGTCCGAATCGTGATTGCCTGGTCCATGTCGCCCGTCGCTCCAAAATAGCCGGCTGTACCGCCATAAAGACCACGACCAATGTTTTCCATTTCTTCGATAATTTCCATGGCGCGAACTTTCGGCGCGCCGACCAGCGTGCCGGCAGGAAAGCTGGCCGCAAACAAATCGAACGCATCGTATTCCGGCGCGAGTTTTCCCTGTACGCCGCTGACGATATGCATCACGTGGCTATAGCGTTCGATCGATCGGTAGGGATCGACCGTGACACTGCCGGCGACCGCAACCCGGCCGAGATCGTTACGTGCCAGGTCAACCAGCATGACGTGCTCCGCCGATTCCTTGGGATCAGCCAGCAGGTCTTTTTCGTTTTGCAGATCTTCCTCGATGGTGGCCCCGCGTGGCAACGTGCCGGCAATCGGCCGCAAGGATGCGTTGCCGTCATACAATCGCACGAGTGCCTCGGGCGACGAACCGGCGACTTTAAGATCGCCGAAATCGAAAAAGAACATGTAAGGGGATGGGTTTAACAGGCGCAGCGCGCGATAGACCTCGAAGGGTTCTACGTTGCTGCGGCCATTAAACAGAACAGAAATCACGATCTGGTAGATGTCGCCGGCAGCGATGTATTTTTTGCAGGCCTCTACGCGGTCGGCGTAGTCGTCTTCTGCCATGCAGGCCTGCGCCGGCGATACGACAACTTTTTTGCCGTTTTCGGGAATAGCGCCGCGCAGCAACGTGACGACTTCTTTGCGCAGGCTGGCGCGTTCCGACTCCGACCCGCTATGCAACAGCGCGACTCTTCGGGTCAGGTGATCGAATACCAGCACGGATGACGTGGCGCAAAACGCCGCCTGCGGAATGCCGGGCTGCGGTTTGTTGCTATGCGGCAGTCGTTCGAACAATCGTACAACGTCAAAACCGGACACGCCGACCAGGCCGCCGGAAAAAGGCAGGCCCTCGACTTCAGGTTTTGGCGCCGGCGCGTTCTTTAACGCCTGTCGAAGTGCGTCCAGGTAGTCGTGCTGGTTGGCAGGACGGTCGTGCAATTCGTCACCGATCCGGAAGCCCTGCTCATCCAGGCGAATCTCCAGTGCATCACCGAACCCCAGAAAAGAGTAGCGCGCAAGACGTTCTCCTCCCTCGACGCTCTCGAGCAGGTATCTCGGCTTCAGTGCTGCAAGCTTTAGCCACGCCGATACGGGCGTGTCCAGGTCTGCAGCGATGTCGAATGGTGGTTGCATA
>QIHS01000097.1 GCA_003229095.1 Woeseia sp.
TACTGGCCAAATTCCTGCAGGTATTTTCGTCGTCGCCGAATGCGATGCACTTTCTCCGCGGTGTTGACCATCTGAAAAAAGGTGGAGAAAGCGCGGATGACTTCCATGGCAAGTGGCAGTTCAAGATTGCTGACCAGCGCGGTCAGGCTTTCACCCGGGCGTTCATTGTCTTCGCGGCGTCGAATGGATCGCTGGCGTGCATCTTCAACCAGCTCGTAAAGCGCCTCGCCACCCTGGTCTTTTAGCAGCTCGCCGACCAGCGAGCCCAACACACGAACGTCGTCGCGTAGCGGCTGGTCCTTCTCTTCGAAGGAGATGTCCTGTCGTCTAAGTTTTGTACGCATCGGTGTGCTAGTCGCGAAAGTTCTCATATTGCAGTGGCAGTTCGACGTCGGTGTCTTTCAGCAAAGCGATGACCGCTTGCAGGTCGTCTCTTTTTTTGCCGCTGATGCGCAGCTTCTCGCCCTGGATTGCCGATTGCACCTTGATCTTGCTGGACTTGATCTTCTTGACCAGGTCTCTTGCCAGGGGTGTATCCAGACCCTTGCGCATAATGACTTTCTGTCGCGCTTCACTGCCGGAAATCTCTACTTCTTCCTCTTTCAGGCAGCCGACGTCGATGCCCCGTTTGGCCAGTTTCTGGCGCAAAATATCGAGCATCTGCTTCAGCTGAAAATCGGTCTGGCTGGTCAGCGAAACGATTTCCGCTTCCAGCGTGTATTTCGAACCGGTCCCTTTGAAATCGAAGCGGTTGGTCACCTCCCGATTAGCCTGGTCAATTGCGTTGCTCGCTTCGTGAGCATCGAACTCGCTCACGACATCAAATGACGGCATTTTTTTCTCCTGCCCTGGTAAGGCGTGACTGTAGGGCGTGGTTGTTCGAACTAGATCGATCATTCTACAAAAAAAACAGGTCAGCGCCATGGCTGTACTCAATACAAATCTCGACAAGCTGCCCAGTTTGAGGCTGCCAGGATAGTTTCGTGGCAGGCCACAATCGACCCACGTCCAGGGAAGGGCCGATATGTTCGATTACGCAGGAAAACACACAGCCGACGATATAGCCAATCGCGCGGCCAGCCGCACATCAGAGCGGCCTCGCGGTGCCGCGCAGCGCATTGCCGAGATCGCAAACAGGCTGCATGAACTGAGACTGGTGCCGCCGCCTCGTTATGGGGCAGCGCGTGGTTCCATATACGGCAGCGCATTGCGCATTTCAGTACAGGGATTGCTGCTCGGCGATGCCGATGCCGAGTCCCGATTGAGCCGTATTTGTGCGTTGCTCACCCATGGCGCGACTGTCAGCCTGTCGCCAGAGGATTTCGGCGAGCAATCCTCGGCAGTTGAGTCGTGGCAGCAGTTCTGCGAGATCATAGCAGCGGCATTGCCCAAGAAGGCTCAGCCCGGGCAATCTCTTGGCATTTGTGTGCATTCGCATCAGCTTCCACTCGAAGCCTACTGCCTGATCGCTGATTCCGTGTTCGGTGCCGGGCCGCGATTTGTGTTTCTCGACAGCCTGCAGATGAATTCGCATTGCGATGTGCGCATCATCGAGCGTGCTGAGCACAACTGGACCTTTCTGTGGCGGCAACGCGGCCGCAAACGGCCAGTCATGCCGGTCTATGGCGGCATGGTAAGAAGCGTCTGCCCGTTGTTGGCAGATGAGGTTGCCGCGCTGGTGCTGCCCGATTCAGGCCTGCATGTTCCGGTCGATTCGGCCTGGTTGCCTGTCGGTTTGCCGCTGACCCGATTCGCCACACCGGATGGCCGCATCCAATGGGATGTGCTCAGTGCGGCGCTTCGCCATGCGGTCGACCTGGCCGAAGAAATGCTCGACCTGCTCGCCTGGCATGATCCGCGGCAGCGGGCTGATGCAATAATGAATCGGCGCCTCGCATTCCGTCTCACCGGTCTCGGCGATCTCGTCTCGATGCGTGGCCAGAACCCGGCTGACTTGAGTGTACTCAACGACACAATAGAGGTCGCGAGGCGCATTCGTCAGCTGCTATACGATTGTTCCTCCCGCATTGCTACGCACAGCGGGGCGATGCCCGCCCTGATGCAGGCGAATCCCGTCAGTGGCTGGGGTGCCGGGGCGCAGCGCGATAGTTGGCAGCGGCACTGGAAGGAGGCCGTTCGAAAATCGGCCGTACGTCACCGCAACCTGCTGGTCATGTCACCCTACTCAGTGCTTCCAGCCGCGTCGCCATACACTGCCGCCTACGCGAATCTGTTGCCGGTGATTGCGCAGCACCGGCGAGATTCCCGAGCTGGAACGTGATTGAATACAGGCGCTTTCATCGCCTCGCCAGGGCGACGATCCAGGGTTCACACAGGTCTTCTTTCGTTGCAGCCCCGGTATGACTGCTATACGGTTTGGGGTTCGCACCGGCAGTCCCCATCGTCGGCAACGCTTGATGAGAGAGACGCTTGCAGCCAATTACGCCAGACATACACGGAGTCGCCGTTCTTCTGCTTACTGCAGTTGCGCT
>QIHS01000546.1 GCA_003229095.1 Woeseia sp.
AGGTCGAAGATCAGAGTTTGCGTTTTCACAACGGGCAGAATAGATGCGAGCAGCGACACAAGTCAAAGCTCAGGTCCAAGGCGTCTCTGCAGCGTCCGGGCCAGGCTGGCAGCGCACAGATGATTGCGGTATCGTCGCCCGGTCTCCACCAAACACAAGAGCATAACAATGAAGAGACCCAATACTGCTGCAATCGTCGTGACTGCCTTGGCGTCACTGGTTTTTTCCGCAACGCATGCGGAAACAAGGGCTTTCACGGGTGCGACGATTATGCCGGTGTCCGGCGAGCCTGTCGAAAACGGCGTGCTGGTTGTCGTTGATGGAAAGATTCGGGCAGTCGGCGCAGCCGGAGACGTTCGAATTCCACGCAATGCCGAAGTGATCGACGTGTCCGGCAAGGTCATCATTCCCGGCCTGGTTGATTCACACAGTCACATCGGTGAGCCAGCCGGCGCGGATCGCTCGGCACCAATACAGCCAGAAGCGCGCGTGCTCGATTCGATCAACGTACGCGACGCTGGATTCAGGCGCGCGCTGGCCGGTGGCATTACTACTGTCAACCTGATGTCGGGTTCCGGACACTTGATGAGTGGCCAGACAATTTACGTGAAACTTCGACAAGGCAATACCATCGAGGCAATAGCATACAAAAGAGACGACGGCCAAGTGGCTGGTGGCATGAAAATGGCAAACGGTACTAACTCACGCCGCGATACGCCGTTTCCTGGCACACGCGCTAAGTCAGCTGCGTTGGTGCGTCAGAAGTTTGTCGCAGCGATCGAGTACATGAACAAGATCGAACGAGCCGACGGCGACGCGGACAAGATGCCGGATCGGGATCTCGCGATGGAAGCCCTGGTAGAAGTGTTGAAAGGCGAGCGTGTCGTTCACCACCATACGCATCGGCACGATGACATTCTTACCGTGCTGCGTATGCAGGAAGAGTTTGGGTTCAGGGTTGTGTTGCATCATGTCAGCGAAGCACATCGAGTTGCGGACGAAATTGCGGCGGCAGGAATACCGGTGTCACTCATCATGTTGGATAGCCCGGGCGGCAAACTTGAAGCGCAGTACATTGACTTTGACAATGCGCCTGTGTTGGAGCGCGCTGGCGCCAATGTGGGGTTCCATACCGACGACTACATTACCGACTCGAGACTCTTTCTCCGCATGGCCGCATTTGGCGTTCGCGCTGGCATGACCCGAAAAACCGCACTGCGGGCGCTGACGCTGGCCGGTGCAGAAATGCTGGAGCTCGACGATCAGGTCGGCACACTCGAACGTGGCAAGGACGCTGACTTTGTCATTCTCTCAGGCGATCCTTTCAGTGTTTATACACGCGTGCTGGAGACCTGGGTCGAGGGCAAAAAGCGATTCGACGTCGATGATCCGGACGACCAGGCCATTGCGGAAGGTGGCTTCGGTGTATTGCAGCCGTCGGTCATCCTGGAGTTTCACGGCTATCAGGAGGGACACTGATGCGAAATCCCAGAAAAAATTATGCTCAATACACATTATTGCTACTAATCATCGCATTGTCGCCAGTTACAAACGCTGATGACATCGCGGTTCGTGGTGGCATCGTGTATCCGGTCACCGGCGCGCCAATTACTGACGGCATCGTCATTATCCAGGACGGCAAAATTGCAGCCGTCGGTGCGGCCAGCGAGGTTTCTATTCCTGAAGGGTTGCAAGTTCTTGACGCTGCCGTTGTCACGCCGGGGCTAATCGACGCGCACTCGGTTGTTGGTATGGTGGGTTACCTGAGTCAGCCGCACGATCAGGACCAGCTTGAGCAGTCGGAATCTATGCAACCAGAGCTTCGCGCAATCGATGCATACAACGCACGCGAACCGTTGATCGTCTGGCTGCGGACCTTTGGTATCACAACAGTACATACCGGCCACGGCCCCGGCGAAATCATTTCCGGTCAGACGCTCATTGCCAAGACAACCGGCAATACGATTGCTCAATCTGTCATCAATCCTGCCGCCATGGTTGCTGCAACACTTGGCGAAGGTGCAATCATGTCAGGCAGTGACGGGCGAAAGTCACCTGGGACGAGAGGCAAGGTCGCCGCTATGCTGCGTGCGGAACTGACCAAAGCGCGCACCTACGCGGAGAAGTTAGCGGCTGCAGAAAAAGACGATGAAAAAGATCCACCCGCCCGCGACCTGCGAATGGAAGCACTTGCGCGGGTTATCAGTGGCGACACGCAACTATTGGTCACTGTACACCG
>QIHS01000372.1 GCA_003229095.1 Woeseia sp.
TAAACGGCAGCGACACGACGTTTGCTTCTGGCACAATCGGACCGATCGGGCCGAGGTTGAAGTTGCCGATTTCGATGCCGCCAAGGCGAACTTGCTCGATCGCGTCGGGCTGGCTGCCCAGAACACCGGCGTGGAAATTTTTGATTGTAACGCGACCGTCGGTTTTCTCGGCAACCAGATCAGCGAATTTGTCCATGGCAATTGTATTTGGATAACCCTCGACGTGAATATTCCACGCCCGCAATTCTTGAGACGTGGCAGTAAACGCCGTCAACGACAGCGACAGCGATAGCGCGACCGTTCCGGCCAAATATTTAAGCATTGTATTCCTCCCAGTTGTTTTGGCATTGGTTTTTGTGAGTCACACCATATGGTCATAATATGACTTGTCAACATTCATATGAATTGTAACCTTGCCTCGATTGCACTATTCTGAACCGACAGACGAATGGATTGTGAGTAATGGCAGGTAAGAAACGTAATTCAGGCGGAATATCCCTAACCCAAAAGGTTGCTTCCGAGTTGCGGGACTCGATTCGTTCAGGAAAATTCCTGCCCGGGGACAAGCTGCCAACGGAACCGCTGCTGGTCGAAGAATTCGGCGTCAGCCGGACGGTGATACGCGAGTCAATCGCCGCCCTGCGCGCCGATGGCATGGTCGATTCGCGGCACGGTGTTGGCGTATTTGTAAACAACCGCCCGAGCCACCGGACGGGGCTGCCGCCGCGGGCAATCAGCAAAATCTCGGAAATGCTGGAAGAACTTGAGCTGCGGAACGCCGTTGAAGTGGAGGCCGCCGCCCTTGCCGCCCAACGCCGATCGCCCGCGCAGGAGGCCAAAATACGGGAAAAGTCGCATGATTTCGATGCTCTTTCCCAAAAAGGTGCCGTTACCTGGGAGGCCGACTTTGAGTTTCACCTGGCAATTGCCCGTGCCACCAACAACGAACGGTTCGAACTTTTCCTGCGCGAACTTGGGCGACACACTATACCGCGCGAAAGCCTTAGGTCCTCACTAAAGAATAATGGCCCGCTTCCAAATCGCGATACCGCATTAAGCCAGGAACACCAGAAAATTGCCGAGGCCATTTCGCGGCGCGATTCTGAAGCGGCGGGCGCGACAATGCGCGTGCACCTGGCAGGATCGGCAGAACGCTACCGCCTGCTTTTACAGTGACTTACGGCTCAAGACATTCGGCCAGTGGTTGACAGCATCTGTCTAGTCATAATATGACTTGATGAATAATTTACATATGGCGGCACAATGACACCTGATGACTTGAAAGAACGACTCGGCTCTGGTCTGTTGTCGTTTCCGGTAACACATTTTCGTTCCGATTTTTCTTTTGATTACCAAAGCTACCAGCGTCATATCGAGCATTTGTCCGGATACGATGCCGCAGCCCTGTTTTCCGCCGGCGGCACCGGCGAGATATTTTCACTCACCCAGGCCGAGATTATCACTATCCTACGCGCCGCCAAAGAAGCGGCCGGCGATGTGCCGATCATTTCGGGATGTGGATATGGGACGTCCATGGCGATGGAAATTGCACGCGAGGCCGAAAAGGCAGGGGCCGACGGGCTGCTGCTTTTGCCCAACTATCTGATTGCGGGGCCGCAAGAAGGTCTGTTTCAACACGTCAAATCGGTCTGCCAGTCCACCGGGCTGGGGGTGATCGTTTACAATCGGGCAAATTCGGTGCTTTCCGCCGATACAGTCAAACGTCTGGCTGATGAATGTCCAAACCTGATCGGGTTCAAGGATGGCACCGGACAGATTGGCACCGTGCGCGAAATTACCGCGACAATGGGCGACCGGCTTTGTTATGTTGGCGGTATGCCGACGCATGAATTGTTCGCACAAGCCTATAACGGGGCAGGGGTCACCACGTATTCTTCTGCAGTGTTCAACTTTGTACCAGAGCTTGCGTTGCGGTTCTTTAATGCCATGCGCAGCGGCGACGCAGCGACGATGGAGCCGATCCTCAAAGATTTCTTCTTCCCGTTTGCCCGTATCCGGGATCGTGTACCGGGATACGCCGTATCGATCATCAAATCCGGCGTTCGTTTGACCGGCATGGGTTCAGGGCCGGTACGTGCGCCGCTGATAGATCTGACCGCAGAAGAAGAAGAAATGCTGGCGAGATTGATCGAGAAGGCCAATTCGTGAAGATCACCTCGGTCAAAGCCCACGTACTTCGTCACGTGCTCGACCAGAAATTCCAAAGCTCTGGGCCTGTCTGGTTGAAGTGACCTGTGACGATGGCACCGTTGGCTGGGGCGAATGTCTGGGGCCGGCGCAGCCAAATGCGGCTATTGTTGCTTCGATGGCAGCGTTGCTTATCGGGCAAAACCCGCTGGATATCGAACCGATCTGGTTAAACGTCTACAACCAGTTCCGTGATCAGGGGCAGCGCGGACTGACCATGACCGCACAAAGCGGCATCGACATCGCGCTGTGGGACATTGCAGGCAAGCATTTTAACGTGCCGTTTAACGTGCCGTTGCATGTCTTGCTGGGCGGCGCATTCAGGACCGAAGTACCGGCCTATGCAACCGGCGGTTTTCCTCTGGTTGGCAAAGATCGCGTGGCCGCACTGTCAGATGAGGTTGCAGGCTACAAAGATGCCGGTTTCGCAGCCACCAAAATCAAAATCGGGTTTGGTCTGGAAAATGATCTGACAGCAATCCGGGCCGTACGCGACGTGATCGGGCCGGACATGGAGCTGATGATCGATGCCAATCACGGCTATGACGCGATCGAGGCAATCCGGCTCGGGCAGGCAGCGGCCGAATTTGATATCGGCTGGTTCGAAGAGCCCGTTGTGCCCGAACATCTGGACGCTTACCTTGACGTGCGCACTGGGCAGC
>QIHS01000131.1 GCA_003229095.1 Woeseia sp.
CACCGATTCATAAGGAATATTTTCCTGCTGGAGCAGCGCCGCGACCCGGCGGGCGTGTTGTGAGTACGGGTGGTCGAATAGTTTCAACATGATGATTGGTCCTGATTCTAAAAAAACGTCATTTTCCACACCCATCCTGACAGCGTGTTGTCAGGAGTGTGTCAGTAAGGTAAAAACCATTGTGGAGGCACATAATGCGTCGAGCGGATCGATTGTTTCGTATTGTTGAATACCTGAAAGCGCGCCGCCAGGCGGTCACAGCGGACACACTGGCCGCCGAGCTGGAAGTCAGTGTGCGTACGGTTTACCGGGATATCGCCGACCTCGGTCGTTCCAACGTGCCCATCATCGGCGAGGCTGGGGTCGGTTATGTACTCGACAAGGACTATACGCTCCGACCGCTGATATTCGACGTCGAAGAACTCGATGCACTGGCGCTTGGCGCGCAAATGGTTGGCAGCTGGGGCGACCGGGATATTGCAGGTGCCGCCAGGCGCGCGATCGACAAAATTGCAGCGGTGTTGCCGGATGCGTTGCGTAGAGAGATATTACAAACGGCGCTATTCTCGCCGCCGAGCCAGGCCCGATTGCCGATCAAGATCGATTTCTCGGCACTGCGTCGGGCGATCCGGACACGGCACAAAGCCGACATCGACTATGAAGCTTTGGATGGCAGGAAATCCACAAGAACGATCAGGCCGCTGTGCCTCGCATTTTTTGGGCCGGTATGGCTTGTTACGGGGTGGTGCGAGACTCGCCAGGACTTCCGCAACTTCAGGCTGGATCGAATTTCGCGATTGAGGATAAGCGAGCAGAAATTTGCGGACGAAGAAGGCAAGCGGCTGATCGATTACAAACGCGCGGAAGCGAAAAAACGAGTAACGGTTTGCTAAACTACGTTTCGATTTCTTGCCAGAAGGATAATGAACCGTGAATCAATACAGCCTGATCTATCCAATGTTCGCGATGGTCATCCTGACCTTTACCATACTTGGAATCATGTTTCGAAGTCGTGTCAGGGCGCTGGAGAAGGGTGAGATCGGCGCGTCCTTTTACAAAACTTACCGTGGGGATACCGAACCGGATTCCATAGCGCAACTATCGCGGCAATTCACCAATATCTTTGAGACACCCGTCCTGTTCTACGTTGCTTGTCTTACTGCCATGATTACAAGCCAGTCTGGGATTACTTTGCAATTGCTCGCTTGGGTCTACGTTATGGCGCGCGTAGCCCACTTCTTCATTCACACCGGCGAAAACAAGCTGAGACCGAGGGTTGCGGCCTTTTTTGTCAGTTGCGTTGCGATTGCAGCCATGTGGGTGACGCTGACGGTCAACGTCACAATGGCCAGCTGATTTCAGACCGAACTTCGGCATGGACGAAGTAGTCAGTTCGGTCGGAGACCCAATTTCGGAATGCTGGCGTACCTTTTCGAGCGTTTGGGCCGACTTGCCCGATCACAAGTGAGTAGTCTGACCAGTGAAATTTCCGTTGCCGAAATCATCGGGGGATTGCCAGGCGTTCAGAACCAGATTATCGATAGCTGCCCTCTATCTTTGGTGATGACGACGAAGGTATTCATCGAGTGTCCGCACACCCCAGCCTGAGTAACCCTTGGGAACAGTCGGTCGATCTTCCTCCAGGTAGTCCACGCCGGCGATATCAAAGTGCGCCCAGATCTGGTCTTCGTCAACAAAACTCCCTATGAAAGCTGCACCGACACTCGCTCCAGGATTGCCGACGCCGCTGTTGACGATATCGCCGAACTTCGATTCGAGCTGCTCAAAGTGAGAGTCGTCAAGTGGCAGGCGCCAGACAGCCTCGCCTGCAGAATCGGACGCCGCCGAAAGATCTTCAATGAGTTGATCGTGGCGTCCGAAAATACCGGCATATTCATCGCCCAGGGCGCGACCAACCGACCCGGTCAGCGTCGCGACATCAATCAAGACACTCGGCTCATAGGTGACTTGACCATAGTGCACTGCATCAGAAAGAACGAGTCGTCCCTCGGCGTCTGTGGAACCGATTTCAATGGTGATGCCGGACATGGACGTCAATACATCCCCGGGACGAATTGCTGTACCTGAGGGCATGTTTTCGGCGAGTGCCGCCAGCGCGACGACATTGATTGGCGCACCGCGACGCGCTGCGGCCAAAACGGTCCCGACAACAACACCCGCGCCGCCGAGATCGCCCTTCATCGCCCACATACCGTCGTTGTCCTTCAA
>QIHS01000531.1 GCA_003229095.1 Woeseia sp.
TCGATTTTCTCGATAACGATGTCGACAGCCAGGCCGCGAACAGTTTCGTTGCAATCGATCCGCAGGGTTATTTCCTGAAGTTCGAACGCCACAACCCGCATCCGAATCACGAATCGTTCGTTGCTGCATTCGCTGGCGTAACGCCAGTGGTTTCCAGCGCATCGGCTGTGGATGGTGAGATGAGTATTCGGGCCGCCGCATTCGCCGTCTATTTTGAGAGTCTGGAGACCATTCGCCCGTTTTACGAAGGCCTTTTTGAGGTCGCGCCATCAGGACAACTGGGCGGCGTGGATACCTACCAGATGTCCAGCAGCGGTTTCCTATTGCTGGTGGAAGGCAGTGATGAGTTACACGGCCCCACGGAAAAAAACGGCGTCACCTTGTCTTTCCTGACCACCGATGTCGATGGCTGGTTCAAGCGGGCCGCAAGTTGGCCGGGTTTTGAGCTGAGAACACCAGAGATATTTGACGAGAGCGGCATGGTGCGTGTCTTCGTCGGCTACGATCCGGATGGCATCTTTCTCGAATGGGATACGTTTCTGGATCTCGCTGAAAATGAGGCGTTGCTCAAGTACCTGCCGTAATCAGTCTTGTATTGCAGAGTTTTCGGGTTGCGATCGCATTCGGTAGCTGATAACCGCCGGAACCCAAACACTGAAAAGTGCGTAACCAAAGCCCGCGAAGTGGACCAGTTCCGGCGGAAGTATGAGTGCAAGGGCGATCGAGAGCAGACATACGCCGATGCTGCCTAGCCAGACCAAAGCCGATGTTTCAGATTGGTAGTGTTCATACTGGCTTAACCGAAGGAATTCCCTTTTCGCCACCGCATGTCGATACATCAGGTAGAAAATCAGGCACAGTGTGGCCAATCCGCTACCAAGGAAAATAAACATAAGGCGTAATTCATCGTAGGAACTCATGGAAAACGATGCGGGCAAATAGCCATCGGTCATCCAGGCAAACATCCCGGCGAACATAATGCGCATCGGGTAAATATAGACAAGCATGACGATGAGCAGAGTAGTGCCAAGGCTCACTGTCATCGTAGTCCGCAAACCGAAGCGTTCACTCCATTGGCAATGCGTGCGCCATATCCATACTAGCTGAATGACGGCGACCGAAAATGCAGGGACTCCCTTGATGGCCAGAACAATTTCTTCAAAGGTTTGCGGAATGCGGTCAAAAGATATCATCAGCATGGTGACTGCAAACGCGAATGCTGCATCGATGAAAACATCCATGCGTGACATCTTGTGTCCACGCAGCCGAAACCCGTCCTCTACGGGGCACTGATCCAGGAATTCGTCACTCAACGTACGCATGTCGGGTCTTTGTCTATAGGCAATGGGCGGCCAGAGCATCGATTGCATCTGCGAAGCCGGTCAGGTCGAACTCTACAGTCACCGGGCTCTCTGAATAGGGTGTTATTTCCACAAGCAGTTTTCGTCCCGATTTAAGTAACGTAGTCAACTTCCGGGTGTCTTCTGTCGACGGGCTCGACGTGACCTGTTTTGTCTGGTCGACTTTCCACTTGAGCCAGAGAAATCGTCTGTCATCAACTTTGAACCCGGCTTCAGTGCTGAACGAAGATATAAATCGCCGCCAGTCGATACTTGCGGTGATCGATGTGTCGCCGGGAGCGCATCGAAACCGAAGGCGTGGTGTTACGTCGTCCTCTGCGGCCTCGTCTTTGATTGTAGTGGCGGAATCCTGCCGCAAGACGACGGTGGGATTCGGGATTGACGGGTCCTCGCTGGATGCCAGAATCCAGTGACCTGCAACGCTCAATGTCTCGGCCGATGCTATGCCGGCCAGCAGGATCACAAGTGTCGCGATGACTCTCATTTATCGGGACTTCGCACCTTTGATCGCGCCTTCAATCAAATTGAGCGCGGCTTGTCGGCTAACACCATCAGGGTCTGCGTTGAATGATGGCGTTGAAGCAATGCCGAGCGCCACCGTTTTCGGGTTCTCGAACATCACCGCGATTGCCGCAGCGAGCGCACGGCTGCTGGGCCCGTTCGGCACGGTTAGAGAATGTCCCGGTACTTCATCAGGCTCCAACACGTCCATGTCGACATGGACGTAAACGACATCAACCTGGTCGGCCAGGGCAGCAAACTGCTTGCGAAAGTTATCCGACAGATCGCGTATGTCTTGTACTGACACCTGGCGTACCTCGAATTCGCGAAAACGGTCAGCCTCCAATGGATCGAGGTCCCGCCCCACATGATATGGCTCATCGGCAACGGTTCGATCAGGCCGGTGGTATGACGAAGGTTGTGCAATGCATGACCTGCAGCGACTGCTACCGGCATACCGCCAAGCATTCCCGAGAGCGTGGTTTCCGGGACGTTGAAGTCGCCGTGTGAATCGTAAAAGACCAGGCCAACCTTGCGCGCGTTGCCATCGGAATCGTATTTCAGGCCTGCGAGCATACCCAGCAGGTCGTTACAGTTTGCCTCAAGGCCAATCGTGATCAGGCCATCCTGTAAACCCTCACGTACCGCATCGGCGAAATTCGCGTTAGCAAGCGCCATTCGGTTCCATTCGCCATATTGCCGTTCCTGTTCCGCGTTGAGGCGCACATCCTGGATCGGTCGTATCAGTTCGCCACCCCATTCAGCGACCATGCGTTCGAGGCCCGCGGCATGAATGTAGTCCGGATTGGTGGATAGCTCCGGTGAGTTGCGTGCACCGCTATACGGGTTCTTGATAATGTCGACTTTGACCGTGTCCGCAGCGAACGACGGTTGTACAAAAGTCCCGGCGATAAACATCGCGATGAAAAATTGTTTTATGTGCACGGCAGTGTCCTCTCGTCTCTATTCAGCATCAGGATCCGTAGTCTGCGGATAGTCGATACCAAGTTGGTCCAGGTAGGTGTCGTACTTCGAGGCGTCAT
>QIHS01000401.1 GCA_003229095.1 Woeseia sp.
CAATAACGAATACGACGTTGTGACCGTATTCCTGAAACCGGCGCATCTTGTTGATGATGACCGTATGGCCGACATGCAGGTCAGGCGCAGTAGGATCAAAGCCCACTTTAATGTTCAGCGGTCGCCCAAGTTTCAGTTTTTCCAGAAGGCCGCCTTCGGGAAGAATTTCATCGGTGCCGCGACTGAGTTCGGCCAGCTGTTCTTCGACGGCTTGTAATTCAAATTCGCTCATTGAGAATGTTCGTCTCCGGGATTGACTGACAAATTCAGCGGAACCTTATCACTCTGCACACCAAGAGTTGACCGAATTTTGCCGCGTTGTCACGGAGCTTTCTCCAGCATGCTGCGCCCAATCTTAAGGCCATGAGTTTTAACAGATTTTTTTTGACCTGCTTGAACACACTATGTAGAGTAGCCGCGTCAAACGAATGCGTCCTGTTGGCCCGATACTTCACGATTACAAACCGTCTCCCAATGCAAAGCGCAACGAGAAAAGCGTCTTGCCATGGTTCGTGGCCGGTCTCGGCTTGCCGTTGATTGGTATTGCGTTTTTACTCTCGCAGACAAATCTGCCGGTCGAAGATGCGCTCCCGGAAGCCGAATCGGCAAGCCTGGATTCTGCCGTTGGGGTAACCGATACAGAACAAGAAAGGTCGCAAGATTTGCTTGCCTCTGCCGAGCCGCCGCGCGCGATGGAAGTGATTGCCGTCGCAGAAGAGGCACCACTGGAAGAAATTGACGAAGATCCGGCTATCGACCCTGATTTTCATGCGCCGCTGGCTCTGCCGCCTGAATTCGATCGAATCACCCTGACTGTCAAGCGCGGCGATACACTCGACCGGCTGTTTCGAAAAAATGACCTCAGCCTTGGCGACCTGGCTGCAATTATGACTTTGAAAGAAGCTGCACCGCACCTCAAACGGCTGATCCCAGGCGACAAGCTCAGCATTGAACACGACGAGAGCACGCTCATCAGCCTGTACCGGGAGTTCAGCCTGACCAGTGCGCTGCAGGTAAGTGCTAACGAGGCGGGTTTCGTTGCAGAGATTGTTGATCGACCCATCGAAGTTAAAAGAAAACTCGCCTACGGACGCATTGATAATTCCTTATTTGAAAGTGCGATCGAGGCAGGATTGCCCGACAAGACAGTCATGAATCTCGCTGGTATTTTCGCGTGGGATGTCGATTTCGTCTTCGATATTCGCAGTGGAGACGACTATTACGTGCTCGTTGAAGAGCTTTACCAGGATGGAGAATACCTGCACGACGGTGAAATAATCGCCGCCGAATTTAACAACAACGGCCGCACGATTCAGGCGATTCGCTACATCGACAAAAATGGTCGATCCGATTATTTTACGCCGGATGGACTCAGCGTCCGCAAAGCATTTATCAGGGCGCCAGTAGACTTTACGCGGATCAGCTCAAGCTTTAATCCGAACCGCAAACACCCGGTTCTCAATACTATTCGCGCACATCGTGGTATCGATTATGTGGCACCGCGCGGCACACCCGTCATGGCTGCCGGTGATGGCAAGGTCATATTTCGCGGCGTGAAAGGCGGTTATGGCAATACAGTCATTTTGCAACATGGTGGCAACATCACGACGCTCTATGCACACCTGTCCTCGTTCGACAGAAAAGCGGGCATCAACCGACGCGTGGTGCAGGGCCAGACTATCGCATACGTCGGCAGGACCGGGCTCGTTACGGGGGCCCATCTGCACTACGAATACCGACTTAACGGCACTCACCGTAACCCACGCACAGTCAGCCTCCCACAGGCAGCGCCAATCAGCGACGAATACAGGGCGGACTTTCTGTTGTCTGTTGAACCTCTCCTCGATGAACTCCTGCGAAACAAGAGAACGCAAGTTGCCTCTCTATCTGCTGACTGATTGAAATGCCAGCTTCTGAAAATCCCTCGTCGCTATTTGTCGGCCTGATGTCCGGCACCAGTATGGATGGCATTGATGCGGCATTGATTGAGTTCGGCGATCACACATGCCGGGTTTTGGAGACCCTCGCGAGCGACTATCCTGCCAAATTGCGCGACCAGCTTTTAGAAGCTGCCAGCAAGCCTGTCGATTGCACTGTGGACCATGTCGGACAACTTGACCAATGGGTGGGAGAATGTTTTCGCGACGCAGTCCTGCAATTGCTGTCGCAGGCCAATGTTGATGCAAAGTCCGTTACTGCCATCGGCAGTCATGGACAGACGATACGCCACCAACCCAGAGCGGCGCGGCCGTTTACGTTGCAAATTGGTGATCCGAATATCATAGCTGTCGGCACTGCCATCACCACCGTCGCAGATTTTCGGCGTCGCGATATTGCGCTTGGCGGTGAAGGGGCGCCGTTAGCACCCGCTTTTCATTTCTGGCTGTTTTCGGATCCTGAGCGCAACCGCGCCATACTGAACATCGGTGGCATCGCCAACGTCACGCTGCTGCCGGCAGGCGGTGAAACAGTAACCGGATTCGACACTGGCCCGGGTAACACGCTGCTGGATGGGTGGATTCGCAGCAATCTCGACAGACGAAAACGGCGCATGGGCCGCTGATGGCTCGGTGTCCCGGGACTTGCTCGAGGCCATGCTGTCTGACCCCTACTTCGATCAGGCGCCGCCCAAGAGTACCGGCTTCGAATATTTCAATGCTGAATGGCTGCGTTCAGGAATTTCGTCGTGCGCGCAAGAAAACATTTCCGCCATTGATGTTCAGGCGACACTCTCGGAGCTAAGCGCAAGAACGATTGCACAATCCATTCTGAGGTTTGCAGCGGACATCGACGAAGTCCTTATCTGCGGTGGCGGGTTTCACAACACCGACTTGTTGCACCGTCTGCGAGCTCAACTTCCCGACACAGAGATTGCGTCTACAGAGACCTGTGGTCTGCATCCTGACTGGGTCGAGGCAACTGCCTTCGCCTGGCTGGCGAAACGCTGTATTGAAGGAAAATCGGGCAATCTTCCGACGGTAACCGGCGCCGCACA
>QIHS01000217.1 GCA_003229095.1 Woeseia sp.
CATGAAAGGCCGGTTGTTCCAACCGGCCTTTTTTGACATCCAATGAGCACGCCGACCGACAAGCGTGAGGGCAGCCTCGACGCGCCGACCCGTCATCCAATCGACTGGAAATCTGAAGAATTCTATGACGAGCCGTCATTGATGACGGAACTCGAACGCGTGTTCGACATCTGTCACGGCTGTCGTCGCTGCTTCAACCTGTGCCACTCTTTCCCGACCTTATTCGACGCGGTCGATGAGTCGGAAAGTATGGAAGTTGACACGGTGCCGAAGTCGGCCTATTGGGAAGTCGTAGACCATTGTTACCTGTGCGACATGTGCTACATGACAAAATGTCCGTATGTTCCGCCGCATGAGTGGAATGTCGACTTTCCGCATTTGATGCTGCGTGCAAAAGCGGTCCGATTCAGGAAAGAGGGCGCTTCAATGCGTGACTCCATTCTGACCTCGACCGACAAGGTGGGTCGTTTCGCTGGTATTCCGGTCATTACGCAAACGGTTAATGCCGTCAATCGCAGTAAATCGGGCCGGGTCGCGCTGGAAAAGACGCTCGGCGTTCACCGCGATGCTGTGATTCCTGAATATCATTCGAAAACGGCGAGGAAACGACTCAGTGAATTGCCGTCGCAGGACTTGCCGTCGCAGGAAAAGGGCGACGCCACAGCGGCCACGAGGGGCAGGGTGGTTTTGTTTCTCACTTGTTATGGCAATCACAACCTACCTTCCATGGCGGAAGATCTAGCCGCGATTTACACGCACAACGATATCCCGGTGACGCTAACGACGAGTGAAGTTTGCTGCGCAATGCCAAAGCTGGAGCTTGGTGATCTCGAGGCGGTGGAGAAAGCGAAAAATGTCAATATTCCGCAGTTGGCTGCCTGGGTAGACAAAGGGTGGGACATCGTCACGCCGGTCCCTTCATGCACGCTGATGTACAAGCAGGAGCTGCCACTCATGTTTCCGGATGACGCGGACGTCATCAAAGTCAGGGACGCGATGTTCGATCCATTCGAATATCTCATGTTGCGCCACAAGGAAGGCAGGCTTAACACTGACTTCAAAACTTCGCTGGGCAAAGTGGCCTACCAGGTACCTTGCCACCTGCGTGTGCAAAACATCGGATTGAAGACCCGGGACGTGCTTAAGCTGGTGCCCGGCACTGAGGTTCAGGTCATTGAGCGTTGCTCCGGGCACGATGGAACGTACGCAGTAAAAAAAGAAACGCATGCGATTTCGAAAAAAATTGCGCGGCCGGTTATCAACAAAGTAGACAAAAGTGATGCGGCGTACTTTGTCAGCGATTGTCCGATGGCGGCGGAGCAAATTGCACAGGGGCTCGACGACTACAAGGCACAAAACCCCCTTGAACTGTTACGACAAGCTTACGGAATATGAGACGAGTATGAATTTATTGACCCGAGAATCACTGATTGGCCTGGAAAAGTATGCCGAGATTCGACATCAGTTCAGGCAGCGGGTTATGGAGCACAAACGCGACCGGCGATTGGCGCTCGGCACGAATGCCGCGCTGTACTTCGAAGACCGCGTGACCATGCAATACCAGGTGCAGGAGATGCTGCGCATTGAACGAATATTCGAAGCGGACGCGATTCAGGAAGAACTCGACACCTACAATCCGCTCATTCCGGATGGCTCGAACTGGAAGGCGACCTTCATGATCGAATTTCCCGAAGTCGAGGAGCGCCAGGCTATGCTAAAGCGCCTGGTTGGAATCGAAGAGATGGTTTGGATGCAGATAGCAGACCTGCCAAAAATTCGACCAGTCGCCGACGAAGACCTGGAACGATCAGACGAGCACAAAACCTCGGCTGTGCACTTTCTCCGATTCGAACTGACACCTGAACAGGTGACGCAGTTCAAGAACGGCGCCGAGTTGGCCGCGGGCATCGATCACGACAATTACCAGGTCGAACTGCGACCCGTCGCAGACAACATTCGAGTATCTTTGCAAACCGACCTCGACTAAGCCCGAAAAACCGGGTCAGAGCCCAATAACCGGGTCAGAGCCCGTTTCTCAGGACATGATTGGCGATCGGGGCGGCAGATTACCGAGACGCTCTGGTTTTTTTTGCGCTAGAATCGCTGCGGGCAAAATCCTGCTTTCGCTTGGGGCAAACGAGTAGATGAGCAAACGTTACGATGCGGCCGACATCGAGGTTCTCAGTGGCCTCGAACCGGTGCATACATCGCGGCCAAATCACCTGGCACACGAGGTTGTCGACAACAGTGTCGATGAAGCGCTTGCCGGTCACTGCAGCAAAATCGAGGTCACGCTGCACGCTGATGGTTCGGTTGAAGTGGTCGATGACGGGCGGGGTATGCCTGTGGACAAACACCCGAAAGAAAAAATTCCGGGTGTTGAGCTGATCCTCACGCGCCTGCATGCCGGCGGAAAATTCAACAAGGATAACTACCAGTATTCAGGCGGACTACACGGCGTTGGTGTGTCCGTCGTTAATGCGCTGTCAAAAAACCTGGAAGTCTGGATTCGACGCAACGGGAAGGAATACAACCTGAGTTTCGCCGGTGGCCGGAAGCGCGGCAAACTCGAGGTTGTCGGCAAGGTAGGCAAAGCAAACACGGGCACAACGATTCGCTTCTGGCCGGACCCCAAATATTTCGATTCGGCCAAGATTTCTGTTCTGAAACTGAAGCATGTGCTGAAGGCCAAAGCCGTGCTGTGTCCCGGACTGGTCGTCAAGTTAAAAATTGCCAAACCAAAAGAAAAATTCGAGTGGTGCTATGCAGGTGGACTCGAAGAATACCTGCTCGAAGCAATGGGCAAGGGTGAGCATCTGCCGGGAGAACCGTTTGGTGGATCGCTGACGGGCAATAACGAAGCAGTCGACTGGGCATTGGCCTGGCACGGTGATGGCGGGCAGGCGGTCACTGAGAGTTACGTCAACCTGGTGCCGACACCCCAGGGTGGGACGCACGTCAACGGTTTGCGCACCGGGATGACGAACTCGATTCGTGAGTTCTGCGAGTTTCGTAGCCTGTTGCCACGAGGCGTGCAGATCGCACCTGAAGATGTCTGGGATGGCCTGAATTTTGTCCTGAGCGTCAAACTCGAAGACCCGCAGTTTTCAGGGCAAACCAAGGAACGCCTCTCTTCCCGGGAATCGGCGGCATTCGTGACGGGCATTATCAAGGACAGTTTTTCGCTGTGGCTCAATAAACATCCTGAAACGGGCGATACGATTGCACAGCTCGCCATTGGTAAAGCTCAAAAACGCCTGAAAGAGGCAAAAAAAGTTGTGCGCAAGAAAATCGTGTCGGGCCCGGCCTTGCCGGGCAAGCTGGCCGATTGCACCTCGCAGGAACCGGAGCTGTGCGAGATATTCCTGGTGGAAGGCGATTCGGCCGGTGGGCGATCGAAATACGCAGGCGATCATGCCGTTACGTGGAAAAATACTGAACACCTGGGAAGTGGACACCGGCGAGATACTGGCGTCCCAGGAAGTACATGACATCAGTGTGGCGGTTGGCATTGATCCTGTCAGCCCGAAAATTGAAAACCTCAGGTACCACAAGATTTGCATATTGGCGGATGCAGATTCCGACGGGCTGCACATTGCGACCTTGCTGTGCGCTTTGTTCTTGCGTCATTTTCGGGAGCTGGTGTTGGCAGGTCATGTCTATGTGGCGATGCCGCCGCTTTACCGGGCGATGCCGCCGCTTTACCGTGTAGATGTTGGCAAGCAGACTTTTTATGCTCTCGACGAGAGTGAGCGGCAGGGCATCGAGGATCGAGTTGCGGCGGAGAAAATCAAGGGCAAGGTTTCGATTACCCGCTTCAAGGGCCTGGGCGAAATGAGCGCGGGGCAACTTCGGGATACAACGATGAACCGGGATACGCGGCGGTTGGTACAGTTGACCGTAAGTGGCAATGACAAGACGGATCAGCTCATGGATATGCTACTGGCCAAAAAACGAGCGGGCGACAGGCGCAAATGGCTGGAAGAGAAAGGCAACCTGGCGGAAGTCTGAGAAGGGTAGGGAGACAGCATGCAAAACCAGTTAAATCTTGAAGGTGTCGAACAGCTTCCGCTGAAGGAATATACCGAACACGCCTATCTCGATTATTCAATGTACGTCATCCTCGATCGTGCGCTGCCAAAGATTGGTGATGGCCTGAAGCCAGTGCAACGTCGCATCATCTATGCGATGAGTGAACTGGGTTTGTCAGCCGGGCAGAAACACAAGAAATCTGCTCGCACGGTTGGCGACGTCATCGGCAAGTTTCATCCGCATGGTGATTCCGCGTGTTACGAGGCGATGGTCCTGATGGCGCAGGATTTCACCTATCGCAATCCGATTATCGATGGTCAGGGCAATTGGGGGTCCACCGACGATCCCAAGTCGTTCGCGGCGATGCGCTACACCGAATCTCGCCTGCGGCCCTATGCAAAATCGCTGCTATCCGAGCTGGGGCAGGGTACCGTTGACTGGAGTCCGAACTTCGACGGTACGATGGAAGAACCGGCTGTATTGCCCGCGCGCCTGCCGAATATATTGCTCAACGGCACGACCGGAATTGCTGTGGGCATGTCTACGGACGTTCCGCCGCACAACCTGCGCGAGGTGGCCAGCGCGCTGATTCACCTGATTGACAACCCCGACGCCAGTGTCGCGCACATGATGAAGCATATCAAAGGGCCTGATTTTCCAACGGCTGGCGAACTGGTATCACCGCGCGCCGATATCAAACAGATTTATACGACCGGCAACGGCACACTGCGGTTGCGAGCATCGTACAAGCGTGAAAATGGCGACATCATCATTTACGCGCTGCCCTATCAGATTTCCGGTAACAAGGTTCTTGAGCAAATCGCAGCGCAGATGCGCAACAAGAAGTTGCCGCTGGTTGAAGATCTTCGCGACGAGTCCGATCACGAAGACCCCATTCGGCTCGTCATCACGCCAAAATCGAACAAGGTGGATGTTGAAGAATTAATGTCGCACCTGTTTTCGACAACATCGCTGGAAAGAACGGTACGCGTGAACATGAATATCGTCGCGCTCGACGGCCGGCCACGAACATTCAATCTTCTTGGTCTCCTGACAGAGTGGCTTAAGTTTCGCAAAGAGACGGTCAAGCGTCGCCT
>QIHS01000036.1 GCA_003229095.1 Woeseia sp.
CTGTGCGGCGCCAATAGATCCTTTTGGTCGTCGTCACCGGTCCGCTGTCTGTCGCCAGCACCTGTGTGAACCGGCTCAGGTAAAGCTCCGGTGTTTCCGGGTCCGCCACCAGCATCACGTCATCCAGCGTTACGCTGCTGAGCGGCCGTGCAGAGAAGACGCCTCCACGATACGAAGACCAGGCATCCCTATCCATGTCACGGTAACGAAAATCAGCGTCATACAGTGAAAGGTAGGTGGGCAAGTCACCCTGTTCAAGACTCGCTCGCCACATCTCCAGCGCGACACGAAACTCAAGGCGCAGGCTATCCACATCAGTTGGTGACGCCCAGTCCAGCGCGCGCGCGACGATGACAGGCGTGACCAGCGGCGTAATGCTATCGACCAAACGCAGCAACTCTTCATTAGGCAGCGCCAAACATCCGTCCGTATCGAGTGGCGGACGGTCCGGATTGTTGTGATCCACACCGTGCAACCATATGCCGTCACCGGTCAGCTTGTTAAAACGATCCCATGCGTTCGGGTAGTCGAGCGGAAACGCGGCGACGCCGTACATATCATGCAGTTTGCTGGTATCCAGACTATCGACGATGAAATAGATACCGAGCGGGGTCTTTTTGTCCCACTCCCTGGTTTTGCTGACTCCGTTCTGGCCAATCGACATATAACGCTGATCCTTCTCGACAATTCGATCACCCGACCTGACAAAACGATACATCGTCGCCGATCCCGTATCGGCAATGAGTATGTCTGACACTGATTCAGGCACCTCCAGAAGATAAGCGGGCATTCGGTTCAGGGTCACCGAAACACTGGCTGAATCATCGCCATAGGCAGCAATGGCCGGGAATACTCCAGCCAGAAGTAAGGTAACAATCAGAGCTTTCCTCATATGATCAATTGCACCGCCTGCTGGCGGAAATTACAAGTATTTCGGTCACACACTACCGATCGCCCTGGTCAGGCGTTTTCAATACCGCTTAGAAAATTGAGCGTGTTCTGCCCGATCCAGTCAACTGCGTAGCCACCCTCCAGCACCACCAGTGTTGGCAGATCAAGGGCACCGATGACTTCCCCCATGCGGGAAAAATCGTCAGTCGAAATCTCGAAGTAAGTCGTCGGATCACCGGCGAATATATCGAGTCCCAACGCGACAACCAGCGCGTCCGGTGCGAAACGCCTGAGCCTGTCCAGCGCCTCCGCGAGCGCAATCTGATAGTGCGACCAGTCAGTCCCAAACGGCAGCGGGTAGTTGACATTAGAACCGTCACCCGGTCCCTCACCAGGTTCGTCGGCATAGCCCAGGAAAAAAGGATATTCAATTTTGGGGTCGGCATGCAGGGAAATTGTCAGTACGTCATTCCGCTCGTAAAAAATACTCTGGGTGCCATTGCCATGATGATAGTCGACATCGAGTATGGCGACTTTTTTCGCGCCGCCATCCAACAGCGACTGTGCAGCCAGAGAATTATTATTAAGATAACAGTAGCCGCCGCAGTATCGGCTGGTCGCATGGTGACCCGGCGGCCGGCAGGCAGCGAATGCAAATTTCTCGCCGCTCCTGATCAATTCTGCGCCGGTCAGTGCAATATTTGCGGAGGTACGAATCGCTTGCCAGCTACCCGGTACAAACGGAGATGTCGCATCAAATGAATATCGACCGAGTTTGCCTACAATGTTTTCGACTTCAGCATGACGCATGCCCGCGCCAACAAATGTATCCGGTCGCGCATTCTTGCCTGTTTCGCCGGACGCCTCCCATTCCTGCCACGCGGTCTGCAGGAATTGCACGTAGTCCGGCGCGTGAATTCTGGTCAGCTTGTCATCGGGAAAATAACCCGGCGCCACGATTTCGCCGAAACCCTGGTCTCTAAGCACTGCGATGACGTTGTTTGCCCGCTCCGGACATTCCGCACTGATTTCCGCCTCGTTGTCTCCGGGCTTCAGCAGTCCACTGTGCAAATTGTGGTCATCAGAGTAAATTGTAATCATGGGGGTTTTTGCTGTCCTTCGGTGTTTGCGAACGATTCGGTGCTTTCTTCGTGAGCCGAACGGCCAATGGATCATTCAATGCAATTTTTCGCGCCATTGCAAATGCGCTTTCCAGCAGGTCTTTTTCTGCCACAACATCATTAACCCGTCCGACGGACTTTGCGTAAGCTGCGTCAAATTCATCTCTGCC
>QIHS01000087.1 GCA_003229095.1 Woeseia sp.
CTGACCAGTTTGCGCTACTGGGCACTCGGAATTCCGGATCCTGCATCGCCGGCAGAGGTTTTTTTTGACGCGGACGGGCGCCTTAGCGAGTTGTCGCAACGCCATTGGCAGGTCACCATCGCTCGTTATGCCGAAGGCGGCGGACAAATCATGCCGCGTCTGATCACCGCGGTTAACGATGACCTCAAAGTGCGCCTGGTCATCCACAAATGGACCTTTCGATAGATCGTTCTTGCATTGGTTTTTGCATTGTTTGACAGCCAAGATTGCGCAGCCCACAATTGCGCGCGTGACGCAGCTTTGATGGGGTGTAGCCAAGTGGTAAGGCAGCGGGCAGGTTCGAATCCTGCCACCCCAGCCATAATTGAGATTCAGAACCAGAAAATCAACGAACAAGAAGCAAATCAACGGGGAGATGATTAGTGGATCCGGCAACAATGGCGATATTTTCGGGAAATGCGCATCCGGATCTTGCGCATGCCATAGCTCGAATTCTTCACGTCCCGCTCGCAAAGGCCCAGGTTGGCCGCTTCAGTGACGGCGAAATCAACGTCGAAATCCTCGAAAACATTCGCGGTCGGGAAACGTTCATCGTGCAGCCGACCAGTCCGCCAACGGCGGAAAACCTGATGGAGTTGCTGGTGATGGTGGATGCGGCGAGACGGGCATCTGCCGCCAGAATTACCGCCGTTATTCCTTATTTCGGCTTCGCTCGCCAGGACCGGCGGCCACGCGCTTCCCGAGTGCCTATTACAGCAAAACTGGTTGCCAAACTCATTGGCGCCGCAGGTGTCGATCGTGTGTTGACGGTTGATCTTCATGCGGAACAGATTCAGGGTTTCTTCGACATTGCTGTTGACAATGTCTACGCTTCACCCATATTGCTGGGCGACGTCTGGAAGCAAAAGTACGAAGATATGGTGGTCGTATCGCCTGACGTCGGCGGTGTTGTCCGCGCGCGGGCGCTGGCTAAACGCCTCGGCGACTCGGACCTGGTGATCATCGATAAACGTCGTTCAAAAGCGAATCAGTCCGAAGTCATGAATATTATCGGCGAAGTCGAGGGCAAGAATTGCGTCATGATTGATGACATGGTGGATACGGCTGGCACGCTCTGTCATGCAGCGAGTGCTCTTAAAGCGCACGGTGCCAAAAGTGTCGATGCCTATATCACCCACCCTGTGTTGTCTGGTCCTGCAGTCACGCGAATTACCGATTCCGAGCTGGACGAAGTTGTCGTTACCGACACCATTCCACTGGCAGCCGCAGCAAAGGCCTGTAGCAAGATTCGGCAGTTATCCACCGCCGAACTCCTGGCGGAGACCATGCGCCGGATTTCCGACGAAGAATCTGTGAGCTCGCTGTACGTTGACTAGGTTACTGCCAATTTCACTGGCGTCACCATGGGCTCATCTACTATCGAGCTTGATCCAGCCGACAATCGGCGCGTAAGGGGGACTATTTATGAAAATCCGAATATTGATTCTATCTTTGATCTCAGCATTTGCGGGTCTTGGCTATGCAGTCGCACAAAACTCAGACATGAGCTTCTTCCTGACCAGCAAAGGGCCAGGTGATGGCGCAAACCTGGGTGGCCTCGACGGCGCTGATGGACACTGCCAGGCACTGGCTGAGTCTGCCGGGGCGGGCGAAAAGACCTGGCGGGCCTATCTGAGCACCAGTGGCGGCGGGACGATCGTCAACGCCCGTGACCGGATCGGCCAAGGTCCCTGGGTAAGCGCGAACGGTGTCGTGGTCGCTACGGATGTGGATGACCTTCACAGCGACGACAACAAACTAGGCAAAGAAAATTCCATCAGTGAAAACGGCGAAGCGATCAAAGGCCGTGGCGATTCGCCGAACCGCCACGATATCCTGACCGGTTCGGATCTTGACGGAATGGCTTTTACAGATGGCGAGGATCATTCATGCCAGGACTGGACCTCCAGCGCATCGGATGGCAGCGCACAGGTTGGTCATCACGACCGCACAGGTGGCGGCGCGAATCCGACCTCCTGGAATAACGCACACGCGTCACGTGGTTGCAGTCAAAGTGACTTGCAGGGCACAGGCGGTGACGGCCTTTATTATTGTTTCGCCGCCGACTGACAAATTCAGGGCGACACCGAATATGAAAAAGATTGCCAATGCAGTAGTAGGATTCGTGGCCTTGAGTCATCTTGGCTTCCTGCTTCTGGAAATGTTTCTGTGGGACCATGACATCGGTCGCAAGGTGTTTGATATGACCGCGGAATTGTCAGCGTCAACCGCCGTGCTGGCGGCGAACCAGGGTCTTTACAATGGCTTTCTGGCGGCGGGGCTGATCTGGTCATTGCATTCGGGCAGACGCGATCTCAAATTGTTTTTTCTTGGCTGCGTCATGGCTGCCGGACTATTTGG
>QIHS01000469.1 GCA_003229095.1 Woeseia sp.
CCTTCTTCTATCAACCGTGCTTCGATCGCCGTTTCGCTGAAATTGCTGAGACCTGTGGTTGCTGCTCCACCACCCAGGTAGCCGAGCGATGCAAATAGATTGATGACCGCCGCGATGATTAATAGTACGCCTGCCGCTACACGCATAGTGTTCTCCTAATTGACAAGGCTAGATGGATTTTGCCGGTGACCCTTGCGTCCCGCGCATCCCTGAAGCCTGACGAATGCTTGCCCAAGATGCGTAAAACCTATCAAACATCTCACTTCAATTCCGGAACTGGAGCCATCTTCGGCCGGGCAGGCGCTCATTTTGTGCGCCACGTCGCGCTTTGTGCGTTGTCGACCGGCCGGTATTGCGATGCTCTATGCCACTGTCGAAGACGCCGACAAAGCCATTACGATGAGGACCGCCCAAAGCAAGCAAAAGATGATTCACAGGCTGACCGGAAGGAACGCTGTCAGTCTGTGCAGGACACGCGGATTTTCAGTTGCGGGTAGGATCGTTGCGGGCTCGATATTTCAAAGAATTACCGGGGCGTCCGTCGCCTGATTTTCAGTGCGATGCAGGACTGTGCATAGCTCATTCACGCAAAATTCACGCAGCACCAGATTGACGTGAGTACGGCATTGCCGTATCTTCGGTCTATGTATACCGTCATCGAAACACCTGTTTATACAGGCAAAGTCAAACGGATCCTAACCGATGATGAGCAAGACGCATTTGCGGTATTTATTGCACAGAACCCTGAATCCGGTTCGGTTGTGCGAGGATCGGGTGGCGTACGAAAAGTCCGATGGGCTCAGACAGGAAGCGGAAAACGCGGTGGTGTTCGCGTCATTTAATACAACCGGTTGGAAAACGGAGAAATCTGGCTACTAACGTTGTATGCCAAGAGCGATCGTTCAACCATTCCAGCCCACGAGCTCAAGATGATCAAAGAGGCGATTGACCATGACTAGGAAAAGGAAGACGAGTACTGAAGGTGCTGAGCTGCTTAAAGCCGCCAAACAGATGAAAGCTCGAAAAAAGGGGCGAGTCTATACGCCCGAGCAGTTACTCGCTATCTCTGCACGGCAGTCGGTCGATCTCACTCAAAAAGAATTCGCACAGCTGCTCAACGTCTCGATTGATTCAATACAGGATTGGGAACAAGGACGACGCTCACCACGCGGCGCTGCGAAAACCCTTCTTCGTGTCGCGCAAAGCCATCCTAAAATACTCGGGCAAATAGAAACCTAATCCGACGAACGCTTGCTCTGCAGCAACTGAACATTTAGGGAGAATCCGGGTGCCTTGGAAAGAATGTAGACAATGTCCCCGGTTCGGACCTTCTTCGGCACAGAGACACCGGTGAACGTTGTCGAGGCGGTGCAGGCCACACCTCCGCCAACGCTCAGCAGTGAAACGGAAGTGACGGTTCGGATTGTGTTTTCGAGTAGCGGTCTATCTGTAAAGGTGTTTACTGTTGCGGGAGAGGTGCAGTCGTGCAGTTTACAAAACCCGTCGCCGGCACAAATCGCAGGGCACGGCGTAGAGATCATTTTCTCTGACGCAACGGTCGCGAATAGCGACGAAATTCCGATCCCACTGGTCAATGCGGCGATGACCCTCGAGGGTCGATTGGCGACGTATGACAACATCAGGTCGCCGGAAGCAGAGGACGAAGTCATGCGCGCGGCCGCCACCATCGTTGATGGCTACCTTGCAGTGGCCGAGGGCGCCATAATTTCGACAAGATACTCCGTTCCGAATGGGGGATAGCGCGATGCTTTCGAAAGAACCGGTTACCGCGAGAGACACTCTCCATAAGACGGAAAAAGAAGGACCGTTCGCTGGGCTTTTCATCTATTCTGAAGATCAAGATGTCGAACAGCTAAGTTCATTCTTGATGAAACGCTTTGCGCAAGACGAACAACAGAAAACCGAATACTCAACGCTGGAGATCGTTTGGTCCGAATTGTTAATGTTGCCGTTCGACCGATATAAGCTACTTACGTTTAAGTTTGGGGAGGACACATCACAACTTCGAGCGCGTGCGGCTGCCGTTCAGTCAGGTCTGCATCGCAGCTATCACGCAAGGTCTTTATTTTGCCTTCAGCGCAAGAAGTTAAGCTGCCAGTTTTCAGTTGCCAGTTTACGAGTTCCGGCTTTTAGCGTGACGGTCGATTCG
>QIHS01000535.1 GCA_003229095.1 Woeseia sp.
TCGTAAACGATGATTGCCGGCCGCTTGCGCCATATGCTGGCGTCTGCAATGAATATTGTCAGGCCATCTGCACTGATTTGCAGGTCCTGCAGAAAAGAACCGGCACCCGCAATCTCTGCTGAAAACTCGTGATCGTGCACAATCTTGCCATCCGCCAGGTCAAATGCGAGCAGTCGCGATTTGCCAAATCCATGGTTGCCGTTGTCGATCGTCCATAAGCGGTTTTGCTGATCGATAACAAGCCCGAGAACGGTGTTAAACAGGTGTGGTTGCACGGTGCCGCTCGGGTAGGGCACGGCGGCGCCAGCGACCCACTCCAGCAACTTGTTACCCTGCGGGCGGGATTCCGGGTGCACCGTAAAGAAAATGCGACCATCCTGACTGACGGTGACATTGCCAATGGGTTCGGGGTAGCTTAGAACTTCCTCAAGCGCGGTCTCATCCAGAAGCGGTGTCGTGGAGAGATCGGGGTAGGGCTCGCCACCGCCATAGCGCACGCGCAGCACAATCGCAGCCAACAAAACGATAATCAAAAGACTTAAGAGGAAGTTACGCAATGTTTCAATGTGCCTGCTGGCTGCTGCTGAGCTAGTGTGGGCTAGAGATTCTACAGATGATAAAAACCCCGGTCGACCAGTGGATTATCCTAAATTCGCTGGTTGATCGTAGCGTCTACCAAAGTGCCAGCAGCCAGGACCCAATGAGCATCGAAATTGCCACGACGCCGCACGTGCGCTGTACGTTTTGTCGAGGAATATGTTGATACAGGTAGGTCAGAATGACGCCAGCCGCAAATCCGCAGCCGAAGCCCAGGACATGCGCGCCGACGTCGGTATTTGCATCGCCGCTGCCGGTGTAGGCAAGCAACGCAAGGCCGCCGACGATGGGCCCGATTCGATACGGCCATCGATCCTGTGTCATCAATTTACCGCGCCACACGAAACCCGCCAGTATTCCCAGCGTTGCAAACACAGCAGTTGATGCGCCAATGGATCGGTGCGACGAGGCGAGCAATACAGTATTGATGAGATTAGCCAGTCCGCTGGCCAGCAGGACGGCAAGCCAGGTAACACCGGAGCCCAGCAGTCGTCCCGCCATCAAGCCAAAAAGGGCGCCAAAGCCCAGGTTGCCGGCATAGTGCCGAACGCCGGAGTGCAAAGTCAGCGCGGTGATTGATCGCCACCATTCGCCGGCCCGAATTAACACTCCATCGACCCGGCCGGATGACAGCCAGTTGCGCTCGAAGACAGATTCGCTGGCAAGAAGCGCGACCACGGAAATGATGACGACATATGCGACAACACCCGGAGTCGCATTCTGGTAGACCGCAGTCAGACCGGGCGTCCGCTTGCGAGTTTGTAAGTTCTCCTGAGTGTATTGCCAAAGCTCGAATTTCGCTTTTTCCAACGCTTCAACGGGCACGACGATGAAGAAGCGTTGTCCGTCAGCCAGAATTTCATTGGGGATGTCCAATGCCTGTAGAACCAGACTGCGATCGGCACATGACCTTTGGGAATCGCTGTCAAAAACGGTCTGCCAATCGTCAGTTGCTGGAGAGATAGTATTGGACCTGAGGACAATCTAAAAAAAAATTTAAAATCAGTTTAAAAACAATGTGTTACGGTTCTTCATGAGTATGACAAGTAAACTTCAGTTTGTATTCAGCAAGCCTGGCAGATAATGGCTCCTGCAATATATTCAGTGACAGGAGCGTGCCATGAAAACTTTCAGGAGATGTTACTTCAGCGCAAGCGTTCTTGGCTTGCTCTTTCTGCTGGAGACGTTCCTGCCAGTCCACCTATTCTGACACACAACAGGTGCGCGAGGATTGCGGTATGCTTTCAATCTGATCTGTATGGCGTCAAAGTGCTGCAGTGTATTTCAATAGTGTATTTCAATAAGGGAAAATCAAGTGTCGCGCTCCTGCTGACGATTTGCCTGACCGGCATCGCGCACAGCGAAGTGCTGGATGCAGAGTCAAACGGATTCACCGTTCGCCACGAGGTGACGATTGCCTCAGATCGTTTGACCGTATACAAAGCCACGGCCTCCAGGATCGGCGAATGGTGGAACGCTGATCATACGGTCTCCGGGAACGCCGCAAATCTGTACTTTGACACCCGCATTCCAGGGTGTTTTTGTGAGCGGCTGGGTGATGGCGCGGCCTGGTCCACATGACGGTTAGCTTCGTCAATCCGGGCGTCATGCTGCGCCTGACAGGCGGACTGGGGCCGCTGGGTCTGATGGGTGTTGCAGGCAACATGACCTGGGAATTTGAAGACACCGAGGGCGGCACCCGGGTCACGCTGCAGTATGCGGTCGGCGGCTACATGTCAGGCGGTCTGGATACCGTTGCCGCGCCTGTTGATGGTGTCATCGGCGAGGCATTGACCAGGCTCAAAACATATGTTGAAACCGGCAGCCCGAACTAGTCGCCCACTCAGGCCAGTGTTCGACCGATAAACCAGAAAACACCAACACCTGCCAGGGCTGCTGCCGCAAGTTGCGGCAAAATGCGCGGCGTATGCCGGCGTAGCGCCAGGCTAAGCAGCAGCGCAATCGAAACCAGTATGAGCTGACCCAGCTCAACGCCGAGATTGAAACCCAGCAGGGGCACGATCAAAGCGCTGCCGAGCAGCCCGGTTTCTATCAGGAATCCGGCGAACCCAAAACCGTGGACCAGTCCGAAACTACAGGTTGCGACGAATAACATCATCGTGGCACGGTTGTCTTCATGTGCAATAAGCTTGCCGGCGGTCAACAAATAGCAGGCAGCGATGATGCCAAAACCGGCGTAGGCAAAAAGTGCTCGTTCACTCACTACACCCAAACCAAAAGCCGCGAGTCCGGTTAGCCAGGCAAGTAACGCGCCGGCAACAGCGAAACGTATGGCTGATTGTTGTCGTGGCAGGAAATATTCGGCGGCAACGAGAAAAATAGTAAAGCCGATGAAAGCTTCGACGAGTTTGCCATCAGCATGAACATAGCCAAGCACTGCGGCGGCGAGGCTGATTG
>QIHS01000038.1 GCA_003229095.1 Woeseia sp.
ATGTTTTGCGCTGGGTAGGACATAGGTCGAAAGTTTAACATCGCGCGTATATCGCGCGGAGCTAACTTCGGAGATTCAGGTATGGAATGTTGTCCAGGCCAGTACAGAGAATGCGCACTGACCAAAAAATAGGAACGCTAGATTCCGAGCTGGCGAAATTCTATCTCAACTTCGCTTGCCTGCCAGATTTCGTCGAACATTTTTCCATATAGCCTGGCGATGGCAGGTTCGTAGGTATCTGCAATTCCTTCCCAGCGCTGGTGCTGCAGGCGATAAACAAGTGCGGTTTCGTCAGCAATGCAAAACGACTCCGCGTGGTTCCGCAGGTCTTCCCGGACATGACGAAATTCGATGTACGTTTTCAGCCTTCGGCCAAGGTGCACGAAATTATTGCCATTCTTGATCGCACGCGCCGGGTCGGCGATCAGGACACGAATCCTGGCATAGGCCTGGGATAAGACAAGGTGCTTGACGATTTCAAGGAAATCAGGATCATCGTAAATTCCGGGGTCCAGGTCATGCGTAAAGATAGACAGCTTGCGCGTCGCTTCACCGGTAACATCGATGACTGCTTCGCGCATCTCGTCTTTTGTCGATACAACCCATCGACGACCTTTTTCTCGTGCTGGTTCCATCGTTAGCCGGATTCTTTGTGTGGTTTCCCCTGGGAGAGAAATTTTACCGACCGGCCCGTTTGGCCGGTGCTAACTGCGTCACGCTTTTTCCAACTTGTGATCTTGAGAATAATTCTCATTCTGGCATTAAATTCAGTTTGAATACACCTTGCTCCAGCAACCAGGAGAGCAGGGCAGGCCCGTCCGGTTGGCCCATAAGTGTTTGAATTTCTGCCTTTTGTACAGATCTGTCGAGACAGAGCTGCCGTGCCACATTCACGCCTGATGGTGGTAGATCGTGCGCAACACCATTCGCAAATATAAGCAGGAATTCATCACTGATATACCAGGCTAAACGCGCCATACCGTGGACCTCCAGGTCGGTTTGCCCGCGATCCGCGCGCTGTTGGTCGCTTGTACACGGTGATTCGGGGCATAACCACGATTTTGGTTCTGTAACAACGGCACCTAAAATGTTTGCAATTTCGAACTCGGTCATCGATTCGTTCAACAATTTCTGGGCCTGGATACGGCGCACGGCGTCGCCAGAAATGCGTCCATCTGCCGCTTCGCCAAGCTGCAGATCTGGGTCAGAATAAAAGACGGTTTCGGTGTTGTTCGAATTGTCTTTCGGCCGATGTGCTTCATGTTCACGAGATCCGTCAGCGTGAAATTTAAGTTCGCTACACGTTGGCGCACGCATGCCGATCGAATAAGTTGTGCAAAGATCCTGTGCCACGCCCCAATGCGGCACCGCCGGCGGAAGATAAAGCACATCGCCGGGTACACAAATGTACTTGGTCGATGCAGGAAATGGTTCTAGCAAGTCCAGAGAAGTTGATTCTTTGTCATGCTTCAGCAACAAATTATCACTCAGTCGCCATTCTCGAACCCCGTCACCCTGGCACAGGAATACATCATAGTTGTCCTTGTGCGGCCCAACACTGCCGCCGGGAGCGGCAACACTGACCATAAGGTCGTCAATGCGCCATTGCGGAATGAAGGGCAACAAATCGAAATAGGCACGGAAGGCTGGCAGGTGTTTGTCGACATCATTGACCAGCAAGGTCCAGTTTTCGCGCGGCAGGGCTTGGAGCTCTGACTCCGCGAATGGCCCTTGCATGACCCGATAGCTCGCCCGGTCATCCGTGATGGTTGTGAAAACCAACCGAGACTCGACATCTTGCAAAGTGGCCAGCCAGGCAATTTCATCGGCATCGATTGTTGGCAGGTTTCGTTCGTTCGCTTGCGGTAGATAGAGCGGACGTTTCTGCCAGTGTTCGGCCAGAAAAGCCTTGGGCGCCAACGAATCGGGCAGCAACAAAGGCATAAGCAAATCAGGTCAGGTTTCTGGCCAGCGACTCGGCGATGCCTGTATAACTTGCCGGGGTCATCTCCAGCAAACGATTCTGCTCATCTTCAGGTATCTCCAAAGTCGCAATGAACTCATGCAATAATTCCCGCGTGACTGCCTGACCTCGCGTAAGCGCTTTCAGTTTTTCGTAGGGTTCAGAGATGCCATAGCGTCGCATGACGGTCTGGATCG
>QIHS01000252.1 GCA_003229095.1 Woeseia sp.
GTTACCGGACATGATTGTCCTTGCCTGTCGAATCGGAGCTTACTGAATCTTTCGATCCCCTGGTCAGCCGTTCGGCGGTGTGCACCAGGTCGTTCATCGCGGGAATCAAAAAAACGAAAAAAGCGGTGGCAATTACCAGCATAGACACGGGAATTTCAAGCTCACTGTTGACGACCAAGATCAGCGCAATGGTCCAGATCGCAGCAAGTATCAGTGATACTCGCCAGTCCCGCGGATGTTCCTGTTCGTCAGGATGTTCGGTCATAGAAACAAGCCGTCCAATCTATTTGTCAGACCAGACCGCAAGTTCATTGCCATTCGGGTCTGTAAAATGAAACCGTCGGCCGCCAGGAAACGAGAATATGTCTTTGACAATCGTGCCGCCGCTTGCGACCACTTTGTCTTCGGTCTCCTCAAGGTTCTCAGCATAAATGATCACCAATGCCGAACCGTTCGCGGTCGTCGATTTGAGGTCAGATCGGTAAAACCCCCCATCCAGCCGGCCATCCGCAAATGACCGATATTCAGGACCGAAATCAGTGAATGCCCAACCGAAGGCAGACTCATAAAATGCCTGTGCCGCATCGAAATCTGCCGCCGGAAACTCAATATAGTCAATTTTTTGATCGTATCGCATCTGGTTTTTCCTGATTTTATAGTGCGGCGAACGCCTGATGATATTGGATGTTACCTGTCACGTCGTCAAGGCTTGCGGCCTCAGGCACCGGGTTTCTGCGTGTCCAACAAAGGCAGCAATCGTGAATCCTCCAGCGCGGCCGTCCGATGGCCGGCGATAGCCAGATAGTTTTCATCGGTCGCGAACGCCGTAAATGCTTGCAGCGATTTGTGTCGCACAAGCAACACGAGGTCCCAGCGTATGTCGTCGGGCCCGATCAAAAATTCGCCACCACTTCCGGAGTAGACAAGTGAGCCCCCTGCGGCTTGCAGCAATGGTGTGGTGTGTTTGGCGTAGGTTCGATACGCTTCCGCGCCCGAGATGGGCGACTCAGGTGCCAGTTCAGGAGATTCCGAGTAGTCTGCGACTTCCCGGAAGCGCAGCATATTCAGCATGACGACTTCGCCGGAGATTCCCCTGGCAAACAACGCCGCACCTTTTTCGCGCGATACTGTGATATACGGACCCGAATCTATGTTGTTAGTCACTGGCGTTTTCCTTCTCCACGAAACAATTATAAAGATGAACGAGCCTTTCCAGCCAGTCCTGTTCACGCCCTTTCAATGGTGCGGCTCGTTGTTTCCGGGCGCTATTCATCCGATCTGAGCGATAGCGAAAACGATCAACGTGATAATGAGGATCGGAACAGCCCATTCCAATAGCGGTGCAATCCGGCTTGCAAAATGAACGATACGTTTCTGAAACGGACCAGGACGAGAAAGCACATCTTTCTGTCCAACCAGGTCATCGGGAATAGCGCGATCCGAAACGACAGAGTAGTAATAGCGCATGCGTGGACTCCGGTACAACCAGAATCCAATTGTCAACAACAACAAGCAGATTGCCACGATCATCGCCAGGCGAGTGTCTGCGGTAACACGCAGTTCGAGGACCTGCTCGATCGCTCGATAGCCAATATACAAGCAGTAGATTACGATCAGAGGCCGGCTTACTCGCCGGTTTGAAGATACCGCGTAAGCCGCGCCCAATGGGATAACTGCGTGAAAGCCAATAAAAACAATCGCCTGCAGGATCGACAACTCGGGCCGGCTTAGCATGCTTAGTTGTCCGACGATGCCGTAAACCAGCACGCCGGTTACGCTGATCACACATAGAATGGCGATTGCGCGAAGCGCCATGGGCGGAACAACGTCAGGCCGATTGTACGACTCGCCTGTCCATAGTTGTACCTTGCCAAACTTGTGCCAACTCATATCACTTTGCCGTTTTCAATCTCGCATATTTAGACTACCGATTCCTCTCCGCCAACGACGCCTGAATCTCAGCTGCCAACGCCGTAGCTTCCCGACGGACCCGTTGCGTATCGATGGTCAAAAACTCACCATCACGCATGAGAAGGCGCCCATCGACGACAACCGACGCCACGTCTTGCTCGTCAGCGACATACACCAGGTGAGAAATAACGTCATAGGTGGGGATGAAATGAACGTCATCGAAAGCGACCTG
>QIHS01000295.1 GCA_003229095.1 Woeseia sp.
ACCCGGTTTATTAACTCGATTGTGCCGTTACGTCGACGTAGATCGTCAGCTTTTGTCCTGGTCGCAGGACTTTGTTCTTGTCGATACTGTTCCAGCGTACAAGATTCGAGATGGTGGTGCGAAAACGGCTGGCAATCAGGTAGAGCGAGTCACCGTTTCGGACCGTGTAATTCACTTTGCGTGTTGTGCCGTTGCTGGAAATTGCGTTGCCTGGTACGGCCTGGTCCGTCCACACGACCAGTTTCTGCCCGATGGACAGCGTGTCCCTCGGCGCTGTTCCGTTCCACGCTGCCAGTTGTTTGAGGTCAATGTCATAGCGACGGCTGACCGTCCAGAAGCTTTCGCCGGCGGCGACGATGTGTTCAATCCGATTGCCGGAACGGGGCCTGTTCTGCTTTCGGTTGCGACGTTCGTCTGCACTTTGGCCGTAATCCGACAACGCTTTGCTCGCGACCGGAATCATCAGGTAGGCGTCTGCCCTGATGGTGTTGTTGCGCAGTTGGTTGGCGCTGCGGATGGTGGCGATTGTCGTGTTGTAGCGCTCTGCGATTTGCGAGATTGCCTCACCGCTCTTAACCTTGTGGCGTTGCCAGCGAATGCGTTCGTTGACGGGTACGGCGGCAAGTGCTGTCTTGAAATCTTCAGCCACTTCGATGGGCAATACGAGCCGGTGCGGGCCACCCGGGTCGGTTGCCCAGCGGTTGTTGCCCGCGTTGTAGGCATACAAGTGGTCCAGTTCGATGCCGGCAAGTTCTGCAGCAAGTGCCAGGTCGAGTTGCCCGCCAACATCGGCGATTACAAACTGAGGTTCATCAACCAAAGTTGGCAGCGTGATGTTGTAACGATCCGGATTGCGTACGAGTTCGACCAACGCTAACAATCGCGGTACATAGGCGGTGGTTTCTTTGGACAGCGACAAGTTCCAGAAATCAGTTGGCATCGAGCGGGCCCGATTGCGCCTGACCGCCTTGCGAACATTTCCCTCGCCCGTGTTGTACGAGGCAATGGCCAGCAACCAGTCACCGTCCACGAACTTGTGCAGGTAGGCCAGGTATTGCAAAGCGCCGTCGGTCGAGTCGATGGCGTCACGTCTACCGTCGTACCACCAGTTCTGGCGAATGCCGAAGCGTCTGCCAGTGCCGGGAATAATTTGCCACAGACCCGCGGCTCGACCGTGGGAATAGCGGCTCGACCGTGGGAATAGGCGAACGGATCGAACGCGCTTTCGACGATGGGCAGCAGAGCCAGTTCCATCGGTAAATCACGGTCCTCTAGCTCAGCAAGAATATAGGGCAGGTAACGTTGCGCGCGCGTGAAAACCCGATCCAGATAATTCGGATTGCGGATAAACCAGTTCAGTTCTCCCTGCACTCGATCATTCATCACCGGCTCGAGAGAAAATTCGCGGCGCAGCCTGGCCAGCAGATCGTTCGAGCGCGGGTTCGCCGTGGAGACCTCGATTGCGAACTGATCAAGTTCGATCCAGATATGGTCTTCGGCATCGCGAAAATCACTGTCGTCCGGCAACACCTGCTGAGTCGCGTAGTGGTCGAGCATGGAAATTGTGGGAAACGCAGGATCAGCGAGGCCGGTCCCACTGGAGAGTGCAAGTACAGCCACCGCGACCAGCATTCGTGGCTCAAAAGCGGACCATAATCTCTGTTTTGAAATCAGCATCAGGCTATCCTACGGACGGACGTGAAGCTTGCAAGTGTGAGCATCCGGAAAATGAGAAAATGTGCTGTCACCGTGTTTTTCGTGTCAGCGTATTTTTAAACACTGAAATGACTGAATTGAAACCGCAAAACGAATCCTCCGTGCAACTGGCGAATCGCTGGCTGGACGCACCGTTTGGCCGTGCGCTCATCAGCCAGGAAACAAGGATCGTTGAAGAGGCCTTCGACGGACTGTTTGGCGAACAATGTCTGCAACTGGGTCTGTGGGGCGAGGTAAACACCTTCCTGCGCTTTGCCAGGACACAACGGGCAACCTGTATTGCAGACTGGCCATGCGCTGACAAGGGCCCGACACCGGCTGCTATCGGCCATTTGCACCGCTTGCCGGTCGAGAGCGACTCCGTGGATGTTGTATTCCTGCCGCATACTCTGGATTATTCAGATGATCGCTCGCACGCCATCCTGCGCGAGGCTGATCGTGTGCTGACGCCGCACGGTCACCTGGTCATACTGGGCTTCAAACCAGGCGGTCTGTGGGGCCTCAGGCGCCTGATTCCCGGTGCGGGCCTGCCACCCGGTTCGACTCACCTGATCTCGGATCGCCGCCTGTCTGACTGGTTACAGCTGCTGGACATGAGAATCATGGGCGTGAATCGTTACTTCTTTCGCTGGCCGCTGCCGGGCAACAAGGGACAAAGCTCTGTGATCTGGGAAAACCGCGGACAGCGATTCTGGCCCGAACTGGCGGCGTGTTATATGCTCACCGCCCAGAAGCGCGTTTTCACATTGACGCCGATCAAAAAACCATGGCGGTCGCGACCCAAAGTCGTCGGCAGTATCGTTGAACCAACCACCCGGGTTTCCCGCATTCGTTTTGACCGAAATTGTTGAGATATATACAGACGGCGCCTGCAGGGGAAATCCCGGTCCCGGCGGCTGGGGTGCATTGCTGATCGCAGGCACACACCGCAAAACAATGTATGGCGGCGAGCCGGACACGACCAACAACCGTATGGAAATGATGGCCGCCATCGAGGCGCTCAACGCGCTCAAAGGTGCGCGCGAAATCGTGTTGTACACGGATTCCAAGTACGTCATGGACGGCATCAACGACTGGATGCCTAACTGGAAAAAACGCGGCTGGAAAACAGCGGCCAAAAAACCGGTCAAGAACAAGGATTTGTGGATCAAGCTGGATGAGGCGATCGCCCGCCATCAGATCCGCTGGAAATGGGTGCGAGGACATACCGGCGTGCCCGGCAATGAAGAAGCAGATGCCCTGGCCAATCGGGGCATTGACGAACTGCGATAATTCATCTTCTTCTTGCGCGGCATAAATCATTTAAGAAAGTACTGAGGTCTCATGCGACAAATTGTCCTGGATACTGAAACAACCGGCCTTTCGACCGCGCAGGGTCACCGCGTCATCGAGATCGGTTGTCTCGAACTCGTCAACCGGCGACTCACCGGGCGGGAGTTTCACCGTTTCCTGAACCCGGACCGGGACATCGATGCCGGTGCCGAACGTGTGCACGGTATCAGTCGCGCAGATCTGGAGGGTCAGCCGCGATTTACAGA
>QIHS01000159.1 GCA_003229095.1 Woeseia sp.
GAAAAGTTCTTGCCATATATGGCGTCAATGGTGAGATTTTCCGCATCCCCACGCCCTGAAACTCCGCCTCTGATATCAGTTTCAAAACCTTCGAAATCATCTTTGAGGATGAAGTTGACAACACCAGTAACAGCATCAGCCCCGTAGATGGCCGATGCGCCGCCAGTTGTAACTTCAACGCGTTGGACCAAAGCCCGAGGGATTGAGCCAACATCAACCGCCGATGATCCGCGAAAGCCAGCCACATGGCGACGGCCATTCACCAAAGTTAATGTCCTTGCCCCACCCAAACCCCGAAGATTCAGAGAGCTACCCCCTGACACGGAATTTTCAATAGAGGTTGAGGACACCAACGCCGGGATATCATTAATGATTTCAGCCAGGCTAATTTCCCCGGAAAGCTTAATGTCATCTTCATCAAGTGATTGAACCGGTACCGACGACACGATATTCGGATCTTGTGGAATGCGGCTGCCGGTAACGACGATTTCCTCAATGACGGACTGTGCCTGCGCTTGTGCTGCTGCAGACTGTGCCTGCGCTGCAAAGCCAAACCCTATAACCGGAAACGCCAATATGCTTGCCGATGCTTTTAAATACTGTGAAAATGTAGAACTCATGATTTCCCTCCCAAAACGATTCTAAAAATTTTTAACTATTTTTTTTGGTGCCATATAAAATGTGTATTGAGTGCAAATTGCATCGTCATTCCCTCTGCTTGTAAGCAAGTACACATAATTTCGCGTGTTTCCCAAAATTGTTGGCCTCTGACAACAAATAAAAGGCAAACCGCACGAAACCACTAAAACTCTTGATAATGCTAGTCATAGACCTTCTGGCAACGATTGTCAATGCCGAATTTCTGAACGCGTGTTGTAATTTGCCAACATGCGCCAAGCTGGCCTGTTTCACTGGTCGGTGGGCGGATTCAGAACCCGCACAAGAGCATATAAGCGATCGAAATTTCAGCGCTCAAATGACTGTATCAAGGGAAATTGGCTTATAACGCATTCGTCGGATCTTTCGGCTTATAACTTCCAGCCCGGTCTGCCATTACTCGCCGAAAGAGCCCGTCGGCCCCGGGAATACAACAGGTGACTCGTAACCATCGCCGGATACACTGGCCACGCCAAACAGGTAGTTGTCGATGACAATATTTTCGAGAACATAGCTGTCGACCAAGCCGACGTCCCTGCTGAATGTCCACTGCGGTTCTGTCGTCAGCCGCCAGTACACTCTATAACCAGCCAGGTTTTCTGCGGCATTGCCCTCCGCCAGCGTCCATGACAGGGTGGTGCTGGGTTGCACAGCCCCTTCGATTTTCACGTTGGCCGGAAACGGGGGTGCCGATGCCATGCCAGCGAGGCTGACGATGTTTAACGCGGTCAATTTGCGCGCGTAGTCAAAGTCAACTCCGTCGATGACATCGCCATAGTCAATCCCGTTTTCGCGGCGCAAAGTCTGATGTTGCCGGTCGTAGTGCTCGTGCGTTTCCATGATGCGCACAGCCGGAATACCGCGCTCGTTGAAGGGCCGGTGATGCCCGCCACGACCGAAGCGATCGAGACGGTAGATCATCATCACATCCAGGTTTGGAATGAATTCGTCCGCCATGCGATCAACGTATCGAGCGAGATTGCGCGAAGGTGAATCCACTTCGCCGCCACTGAAACGACGAATACGTGCTTCCTGTTCGGTCTCAACGTATCGAGTTCCTTCTGAAAATACTCTCGCAATCGCGTTGTCGGTAACACCGTCAATGCCGGATATATTGCCGATCATGTCGTTGTTGAGCACCGCTTTGATTCGCCAGCCGGCATCAATCGCATGTGACGCGACAATTTGCCCGCCGAAAAGACCCTGCTCTTCACCAGACAAACCGGCATAGACAATAGTGCCTGCGAACTTATGTTTCGACAGCACGCGAGCCGCCTCAATAGTCCCCGCCATGCCACTCGCGTTGTCATTTGCGCCGGGCGAATCAGAGGTGCTGTCCATCGGATCGCTAACGCGCGAATCGATATCGCCGGACATCATCACCATGCGGTCGGGGTCCAGTGCGCCACGCTGAATGGCGATGACGCTAATGACCTCTACCGGATCGGGAATTCTTCGCTCACCAGATACGACATCGCCAAT
>QIHS01000060.1 GCA_003229095.1 Woeseia sp.
CCGATTTCGCGCAGGAAAAATTCGTAATCATCCTGGTCCCAGGCCTTGCCCTGTCGTTCTTTGTGCCAGGTATCGATTTTCTGCTGCAACTCGACCCGGGTTTCAAGCAGGCGTCGATTGACCGGCGAGAGCTCACTGAGAATTGTCTCCACGCCCTGCCAGAAACGGGCAGTATCCACTCCAATGGCCGGCAGCAACTCAGATTCGACAAAATGGTGAAAGACCGGATCAATACGGAGGCTTCCAACGACGTGCCTGGTATCCGTTGCAGAGTCTTCGAGCTTTAATGCGCGCATGTTAATTCCCCCCATCCTGGAGATTGCGGTGATCGTTTGTTATGCGACGAACTGTTCTTCCTCGGTGCTGCCATCGCCGTTGTTGAAGATGCACCTGCCATAATCGTGTTTTGCACAGCGTCGAAATAGCCGGCGCCGACGAATGACTGATGCTTCGCTGCGCGAAAGCCGTACTGCTCGTCTGCAAACTCTCTTTCCTGCAGTTTGGAGTAGGCGAACATGCCTTCTTCTTTATAGGCTCGGCTGAGCTGGAACATGCTTGAGTTCAGCGCATGCCAGCCAGCAAGCGTGATGAACTGGAACTTATAGCCCATCGCGCCGAGTTCCTCGCGAAAATGCTTCATGGTCTCGTCATCGAGATTGGCTTTCCAGTTGAAAGACGGCGAGCAGTTGTAAGCCAGTAACTGGTCGGGGAACTGTGCATGGATCGCATCGGCAAAATGCTTTGCCTGGGCGAGATCGGGCTTCGATGTTTCACACCAGAGCATGTCGGCGTACGGCGCGTAGGCCAGCCCACGAGCAATGGCCTGGTCGAGGCCGGCGTTGGTGCAGAAAAATCCTTCCGGTGTGCGTTCTCCCGTGATGAACTGCTCGTCCCGCGGATCCGCATCCGATGTAATCAGGTTGGCCGCATCTGCGTCAGTCCGCGCAATCAGCACTGTGGGTATACTCATGACATCGGCAGCAAGTCGCGCCGCGGAAAGTTTCGCGACCGCTTCTCGCGTCGGCACGAGGACTTTGCCGCCCATGTGCCCGCACTTTTTCGCGGAAGAGAGCTGATCTTCGAAGTGCACACCGGCTGCCCCGGCACGGATCATATTTTTCATCAATTCGAAGGCATTCAGGTTGCCACCAAAGCCGGCCTCGGCATCCGCAACGATCGGTGCCAGCCAGTCTGTGCTGGTGTCGTCGTTGAGTGCATGAATTTCGTCGGTACGCAGGAAAGCGTTGTTAATTCTTTCGACCATTTTTGGCACGGAGTCGACCGGGTAGAGGCTCTGGTCCGGATACATTTCACCGGCACTGTTGCCATCGCCGGCAACCTGCCAACCGGAGCAATAGATTGCTTTGAGTCCTGCCTCGATTTCCTGAATCGCCTGATTGCCGGTCATCGCGCCGAGCGCGCAAAGTGGTTTCTCCAGGTTCACCAGCCGCCAAAGTTTTTCGGCACCGAGGCGGGCGAGCGTGTGCTCAACCGTGACGGTTCCGCGTAGTTTCACCACATCCTCAGCGCTGTAGTCTCGTGTGATGCCGTTCCAGCGCGGGCTATCCTGCCATTCCGATTGCAGATCTGAAACCTGTTTCTTCCGTGACATCTCGTTCTCCTGATTGGCAGGGCTGGTGGGTAAGTTTCGCGCAACGTTCTGCCTGTCAGGGTGTATAGTATCTGGAATAATGTGAAAAACTGACAAGGAAAATTTCACAATGTCAATTTTACAACGGACATAATATGGCGATTCAACCCGGACTGATGCGAAAAGCGCATTTTCTTGGCACCAAGATCCGTTCTCTCAGGAAACGCAACAACCTGACGCTGGAAGACCTGTCGGTTCGTTGTATCCAGATTGATGCTGCAGCAGCGCCCTCGGTGTCTTACCTGTCAATGATCGAGAACGGCAAGCGCGTGCCCTCGGAGTCGCTGGTCACCATTATTGCCGGCATATTCCAAAAGGAATTGAGCTGGTTTTATGACGAATCCCTGGACGACACGGCAATTAACCCGTCGCCGATCACCTCGCCAGTTCGCGGAATGCCGCTGGAGCCGGGCTTTCTGTTCACGGAAGAGGTTCTGCAACTGGCCATACCTGAGTTATTGGCGCAGACAGGGACAACCGGACGACAGTTCGCTCACCTGCTCATTCGTGCCCACCAGGAATCCAACCAGAACCGATTTCCGGACCTCGAGCGCGCTGCAGAATCGGTTGGCGGAAAACGATTTCCTCTGCGGCTGGAAGACATCTTTGACATTGCGGCGTCTCTGGGACTGGAGATCCGCTGGTTCGACAAATCCTCATTTAAAGATAAAGGGGACACGGACAAACCATTGCATACGCTGGTGCGATCATTCTATGACGCGCCAAACGTGGTCTATCTCAATCGCAGTC
>QIHS01000086.1 GCA_003229095.1 Woeseia sp.
CTGTCCGGTCTCGTCCGGGCTGGAAGGTCTGAGATAGAGGTAGAATCCGTTCATGGAAACGAGAGAGCACACTCAGGCCAATCTCTCTCTGTTGCGCGAAAGGCTGGGCAGCGGAAGCCTGCGCGCAGCCAAAATGCTCGTTGGCAGCCTGCACCCATCTGAAGTCGCCCGCCTCCTCGAGTCACTGCCACGCACCGAACGAACCGTTATCTGGGAAATGCTTGGGCCAGACAATGAAGGCGATGTGCTGGTTGAACTTGCGGATGAAGTTCGCGACGGACTGATAGAGGGCATGCAGGCGGACGAACTTGTCGCGGCCCTTGACGGCATGGAACTCGATGATCTTGCCGACCTGGTTGCAGATTTGCCCGAGGCACTGACGCTCGAGGTACTGCGCTCGCTTGACCACCAGGACCGGGATCGTCTCGACAGGGTACTTTCGTACGACGAAGACAGCGCCGGCGGACTGATGAACGTCGACGTTATTACCGTCCGCCCTGATGTCAGCATCGATGTCGTGCTGCGCTACCTGCACGCGCGCGGCGACATACCCGATGGCACCGATAGCATTTATGTCGTGAATCGCGACAACGAGTATTTTGGTTCTGTTTTCTTGTCACGATTGTTGACGCTCGACACGAATCTCTCAGTGGCCGAGATCATGTCAACCGAGGTTCAGCCGATCCCTGCGCACACACCTGCAGAGGAAGTCGTTTGGGAGTTTGAGAATCGAGACCTGCTGTCAGCACCGGTCATTGATGACAATAATCACCTGGTAGGTCGAATTACGATTGATGACATCGTCGATATTATTCGTGAAGAGGCAGAACATTCGCTAATGGGCGCAGCTGGCCTGGATGAAGACGACGACATGTTCGCGCCCGTCGTCAAAAGTGCGCGGAGGCGTGCCCTATGGCTTGGCGTAAACCTGGCGACCGCATTTCTGGCTGCATCGGTCGTCGACTTGTTTCAAACCACGCTCGACAAGATCGTCTTGCTGGCTGTATTGATGCCAGTTGTTCCAAGTATGGGTGGCGTTGCGGGCAGTCAGTCGCTGGTCATCATTACCCGCGCCATGGCACTGGGCCAGATTGATCGCAATAATGCGCGAAGAATTTTGCGCAAGGAATTCCTGGTCGGCATGCTCAACGGTATTGCGTGGTCGCTGGTTGTGGCGCTGTTTACCTATTTGTGGTTTGGCGACTGGCGCATCGGTGCGGTGATCGCCGGTGCCATGGCAATCAATATGTCTGTTGCTGCTCTTGCCGGATTCTCGGTGCCGCTTGTCTTAAAAAGAATGAATATCGATCCGGCACTGGCTGGCGGTGTCGTATTGACGACGATTACTGACGTCGTCGGTTATATGTCTTTTCTGGGTTTGGGTGCTGTGTTTCTGTTGTAATGCGATCTTCAAACCCGCTCAGGTCTTTCCTGACCCAGCTCGGCGCAAACAATCGCGGCACGTCATTGCCGCAAACGAAGTTATACAGTTGATCGCTGACCTGCATTGCATCGTTGTACCCAAGCTTGATGAGTTCACGCGTATACGCCTGCTCGAACAACAGGTAGCTCAACAGCCTGCCCTCCGAACTGTTTTGCCCGGCAACGCCGCGCAACAACATTCGCACCGGACGTGGCATTTCCTTACGGCAGGCATGGGCCAATTCGCGCAAGTCCCGGCTGGGCACGATCAGCATCGTGTCAATGGGTCGCATTCTCTTTAGCGATCCCGTGCGCTGGTTCTCCGCCACCGAGTCGATCAGTTGATTGATCCGGGTCATCCTCTCAAGGTCCGAATAAAGGCCATCCATGAAGAGTGTGTCGAGCATATAGCCGGCGATATGCGCAAAACTCGGATACGCCTGTGGCTCGTCCGCTGTGTTTGTCGGTCCGGCAGTTTCGTCGCGGACCCCGATCACCAGAATCCGGTCTGCACCGAGATGGATAGCCGGGCTAAGCGGGGTCGCCTGCCGCATCGCCCCGTCACCGTAATATTCGTTGCCCAACATGACTGGCGGAAAAATCATCGGCACGGCAATACTCGCCATCAGGTGATCGAGATTGATTGCCTCACGAATTCCCGCGCGGCGTGTTCGCGACCAGGCCTTGCAACCCGGTGCGGCCTGAAAGAAGCGGTAACCGGCCGCAGTGATCGCAACTGCGTGCAGGTAGCCACCGTCAATCGATTCCTGAATTCGCGGAAAACGAATATTCCGGCTCAATAGCGCACGCAGCGGTGAGTTGTCCAGCAATGATTTTGGCGCATCGACCACAGCTCCGCCGGTCACAATAGCGCCAAACCAGCGCAGACTGCTTTTTAGCATGGTCAGGCTATCCGCACGATACACCTGCTCACTCTGAAAATGACCCCAGACTTTTTCGAGTTCGGCCACGGCGACCCGGAAACGACGGGCCTTGCTTGCCAGTACAACAGAGTTGATTGCACCCGCCGATGTCCCGCTGATAATCGGGAACGGATTCTCACATCGATGCGGCATCATCTGGGCGATGGCTCGCAGGACGCCAACCTGGAACGCGCCGCGGGCGCCACCACCGGGCAATACCAGCGCCGTTCTTATGTTTTCGTGATGAATTTTCATAGATTTGGCGTATTATAGTACTTCCGGCATCACTGCCAATTGCGGTTGTCGCAAATTTACCTTTGGCGCTGAAGATAAATCAATCAGCGAGGTCAGCAACATGAAGAACACGATTTCCCTATTATCAGCGATGGCGCTTCTGCTACTTTCCAGCACCACCATACTGGCAGATCAGGTCGGTGTCGGCGAACCGGCTCCTGACTTTGAGCTTGTTGACCAGGACGGTCAACTACATTCTATTGAAGACTATCGTGGCAAATGGGTTGTACTGTATTTTTATCCCAAAGATGACACGCCGGGGTGCACGACCGAAGCCTGTGAGTTTCGCGACAACATTTTTGCATTCCGTGAGGC
>QIHS01000542.1 GCA_003229095.1 Woeseia sp.
TCAATAGCTCGACGTCGTTCTCGCCCGCCAACAGTCCAACATAATAGACCTGTGGTATTCCGGGCGAAAAGAACTGCACCGCCCGAGCCAGCAAATAAAGCCGGTTGGAGCGTCCCAGCGCATCAAAATAGGTCGTATTGACCTGGTAGATATCAAGATTGTCAGCGGCATTGCCGCTGGCCAGGCGACTTTCGCCATTTGACCTGACGCCGATTTGCTCAACGAGCCCTTCGATCTGGCGGTCGCTAAGCAGACCCGGCCGCTTATCGTCTCCGGCCACGTCCACAATTCCAATGCCATCGTGGGTGTCCAAAACGGTGATGCAATTTCGCGGCGAAATCTCCAACCAGGCTTTCAATGCGGTCGTATCTGCACTGAATAATGTGTGTAGCAGCAATGGTGGAAGCGCGAAATCGTATACCAGGGACACTCGCTTCGCGATATCAATCTGCGTTTGATGATGCGAGTGAATTTCGACCAGTACGTCAATATTGTGCCGTGCGGCGGATACCCGCATCGACTCGATGAAATCGAAGGTCTCCGGCAGCATGAAACATTCCGTTCCCGGCCGCTTGATTGCATAGCCGATGGCATCGAGGCGAATACCCCGAACACCTGACTTTGAGAACCGTTTGATAATCGAATCAAGATAAGCAAGGCCAACGTCACTTTCTACGTCAATATCGATCTGCTTGGCACTGAATGTTGTCCAGAAATCGTGCGATGTTTGATCGTCTAGCGTGATGGTCGTAAATGGCAACCCCGGTCGTGGGCGATAAATCCTGTCCGGCCCATCTGCACAAGATCCGTCTGGAAAAACATCCTCCCGCCTCAGGAAGAAATCCCAATAGTCGGATTTTTCACCTTCAAACATTACATCCTGAAATTGGCTGGATTCAGTGGAAACATGATTGACGATCAAATCGCTGATAATGTAAGTCTGGCTCGTCAGTTCACCCAATGTATCCCAGTCACCAAGGCGCTCATCCACCTGGGTGTGATCAACCGGATCAAAACCCGCATCAGCGCCATCATAGTGAGTGAAGTAAGGCAGCAGGTGAACGCCCCCGAACAAACCTTCAAATTCGTCGCCAAGCATTGATGCCACGCCACGAAGATCGCCGCCGAGCCGGTCTACGTAAGCGATGAGTTGAACTGTGTTACGCACCGGGTGGCATTACCGTCGCGGACTCAAGTACATTTTCAGTCAGAATTAACGCGCCGACGAGACCGGCATCGTTGCCAAGGCCTGGAGATACTATCAGCTCCTCCATATCGCGACCTCGCGGCATATGAAACCCGCCCACGAGATCGGAGAATCGCTGGCGAACCATTTTGAGCAATCCCTTGTGATTCATAACACCGCCGCCGAGTACGATGACCTCCGGTGCAAGGATTCTGAATATATTGACGCACATCAGTGCGAGGTAGCCGGCCTCCAGTACCCAACCAGGATGTTCGTCGGGTAATTCTGTTGCAGGCATACCCCAACGCGCCTCCATGGCAACACCAGACGCCAGGCCCTCTATACAATCGTTGTGGAACGGGCAGACCCCGGCAAAGTCGTCAATCGTTTTATCTCGCGGCACGTACATGTGACCGCCTTCAGGGTGCAATGGGGTTTGCATTGTTTTTCCCGCCCTGACGATACCGGTGCCAATTCCGGTTCCCACGGTAATGTATACGGACGACTGGGCACCCGTCGCAGCACCATATCGAGATTCAGCCAGTGCTGCCGCATTGACATCAGTATCCAGCGCAACTTGCGCACCAGATACATCTCGCATTGCGCTCACGATATCAAAGCCCTGCCACCCCAGCTTGGGACTACCCAAGATAGTGCCATACTCGGCATGTCGAGCATCGAGTTCCAGCGGACCAAAAATAGCCAGACCGCACGCCGATACCGGACCGTGTTGTCGGGCCTGTTCGGCGAAAAATTCGTGGATTCGAAATAATGTTTCGTCCGGTGTTGTTGTTGGAATAGACGTTTGTGTTGTCAGTTGTGTCGGACTTGTCGCAATCGCGCAGTTGAACTTGGTGCCACCACCCTCAACCCCGCAAATGAATCTCCCCTGCTTTCCCATTGGTCAGCGATTCGCGTCAGCGCGCAGCA
>QIHS01000118.1 GCA_003229095.1 Woeseia sp.
TTGAAGATTACTTTTTTCCCTTTAATCATCTTGTCCTGGACAATTGAGAGAATGTCCATTCTCTGGGAAGAAGAAGGCTGGCGCGAAGTTGCTATCCAGGGGTTCGGCAGTTTGGGGACGGCGGTCGCCGCCTACCTCGCGATGACCAATCCACTGGTACGTCACCTGAGTTTCAATTTTATAGGCCTGCAATTCGTTGTGCTGGCATTGATTATGCTGCTCGGCAGCTACAGCGGCTACAGGCTACTCGAGTTGTGGCGCTTTAAACCGCTCGTCGAGCCGGATAGCTGACCGATGTTCGTGTCTCCCCGACGATTGCGAGCGCTGGGCGTGGTCGGCATGAAATCCGCGACATCTTTTTCCATTGGTGGACAATAAACTGCAGACCAAATTGTTGGTTGCAAAACAAGGCATCGCAACCCCGCACCTGATTGGTGCGTTGCGAACTCAGCGCGACCTGCAGGACCTCCCGACCTTTCTCCAGCCGCATGACGGCTTTGTTATCAAGCCGGCGAAAGGCAGCGGAGGCAAAGGTATCATGGTCATCGTCGCAAGCCGCGATGAAATATTTGTCAAATCAAATGGCCAGGAATTGCCCGTCTACGAAATCCGGCACCACGTGTCCAACATTTTATCCGGCCTTTTCAGCCTGGGCGGCACACCGGATGTGGCGATCGTCGAAGAGTTGATCAAACCCGAATCCAGCTACAAAGATCTGTCCGTTGAGGGCCTGCCGGATATTCGCATCATTGTTTATCGCGGCTTCCCCGTTATGGCCATGATGCGACTTTCGTGAGTCTGACGGCAAAGCCAATCTGCATCAGGGCGCAATCGGACTTGGACTGACCGTTTCCAGCGGCGAGCCGCTACACGCGGTGCAATACGATCGCTGCGTACGCATTCATCCTGATTCAGGTGCAGATCTGATGTCGGTTAGTATTTCCGTCTGGACCGAAGTGCTTAATATTGCGGCCCGTTCGGCCGATGCGATCGGGCTTGGGTATTTGGGAGTAGATATTGTGATTGACCGACACCGGGGGCCTCTTCTTCTTGAGCTCAATGCAAGGCCCGGTCTGGCAATACAAATCGCAAACAGAAGCGGGCTTGCTCCGCGAATTCGTGCCATTGACACACTTGAACCGAAACACTTTGGCGCAAGCGCACACGACCGCGTACAACAGGACCGAAGCATATGATGCAACGCCTGATTATTGCCGTCATTCGAATCATCACGAATACATTTTTCCGCCGAATAGATGTTGTCGGCGCCGAGAATATCCCGGCAGATGGTGCGGTCATCTTCGTCGGCAACCATCCGAACGCACTTATGGATGGATGGCTGTTGCTCGCCAAATGCGGTCGCTGGCCACTGCATTTTGTCGCAAACGCAAAACTCTGGAAATACTCCATGCTGGTCCCCATTTTGAATGCCACTGGCGCAATCCCCGTTTACCGCCACGAAGAACACAAGGGCAAAGTCGACAACCAGGATGCATTCGAAAAGCTGTACCAGGTACTGGAGTCCGGCGATTGCATGGGAATATTTCCGGAAGGCGTCAGCCACACCGAGTCCAAACTTATCAAGCTTAAGACCGGTGCCGCACGCATAGCACTTGCGGTGACCGAGCGCGGCAATGCTCCGGTTACGGTAATTCCCTGCGGGCTCAACTACATTCACCGGCACCGATTCAGAAGTCAGGTTCTGATCGAGTTCGGCGAGCCAATGAATATCGAAAAGCAACTGCTGCTCGAGTATCGGCAGGATGAGCAGAAAGCTGTTAAGAAACTGACCCGGCACCTGACCGACGCGCTGGCCAACGTTACGCTAAACGCGCCAGACTGGCGCACGCTGCGTTTTATCCAAACGGCACGTCGTTTGTACAAGCCGGCATCGGTCGTTCTCAGTCCGGCCGATTACGTGGAGCTTAACCGGCGCTTTATGGAGCAATATCTGGAGTCCAGGGATGACCCGGACCTGCAGGCATTGCAGGCTGAAATCGAGAATTACCAGGCGCGACTGGACATGCTTGGACTCAAGGATCATCAACTGCGCCAGCCGGTGTCGCTGGGAAAAGCATTCGGTAAGATCATTGTACGCGCGATTATGATGTTTGCATTGCTGCCGCTTGCCGTGCCAGGTGCACTGCTGCACTTACCTATCGGCTGGATCGCCGCCGCGGTTGGGGAGAAATTCAGCTATGAAATGGACGACGTCGCAACGTTGAAAGTCCTGGCCACTATCCTTCTGTTGCCGGTCATGTATATCGCTATTGCAATTTTTGTCGGCTTCTCATTCGGTTTTTGGTGGGCAATGCTCGCGATTGTCGGGCTGACGCTCAGTTTCTCTGCATCCGTGCAACTGGTGGAAGCGGAGGCGATGTCAATTCTCAGGCTCGCCCGACTCGGCAGCGAACTCGATCAACTGCGCGCCACCCGTATAGCACTGGTAAGCAAAATTCGTTCGCGGGTAGCGCGTACAGTCGATCCCGATACACAGCGGATGTTTACTGACGAAGATTTTGCGTGATAGGAGTAGAATGGCCGCTTCCGGCGAACTGCGCGGAGCACGCTTAAGGAATCGGAACAATGGCAGGGGACAACAAGAATTACCGCCCGATGGAAGAATCCATTCAGACTGACTTGAAGGGGAAAATGCGCTACGGCGATTACCTGCAGCTGGACAAAATACTGCTGGCGCAAAAACCGCTGTCGCAGGAACACGATGAGATGCTGTTTATTGTCATTCACCAGGCGAGTGAGCTTTGGCTCAAACTCGCTGGTTACGAAATATCCGCAGCAATAGTCAACATCAAGAATGCCGATTTTCGTCATGCCTTCAAGGTCATTTCCCGTGTTAAACAAATACTCAACCAGCTCGTTGACTCCTGGAATATCCTGGCGACGCTCACGCCTGTCGATTACCACAAGTTTCGCGGCCGACTCGGAGCTGCGTCGGGGTTTCAGTCATACGGCTACCGCAAACTCGAGTTCCTGCTTGGCAACAAGAATGTCGAAATTCTGAAAGTTCACCAGGAAACGCCCGGCGCGAGGGACGAGCTTAGCCAGTTACTCAACGCGCCCAGTCTCTATGATGCGGTCATTCTACGGTTGCACAAATCCGGCTTCGACATTGACGCTTCCACAATCGAGCGTGACTTTTCTCTGCCCTACGAAAGCAATAAATCGGTACAGGCTGCCTGGCTGCAGATTTACCGGGATGCCGAGAATAACTTTGAACTGTACGAACTCGCAGAGAAGCTGGTCGACATTGAAGATGCATTTCAACAATGGCGATTCAAGCACATGTATACGGTGCAGCGAATCATTGGCGACAAGATGGGCACTGGCGGTTCTTCCGGCGTATCTTTTCTTAAAAAAGCACTGGACGTCAGTTTTTTTCCCGAATTGCTTAGCGTCCGGTCTGAATTACCTTAATCGCGCTCAGAGACCGATACGTGGCTGCAGAAAGGTTTGTCGATGTCGTCATTGTGGGCGCCGGTTTGTCGGGCATCGGCGCTGCCTGTCACCTGCGCGAAAAATGCCCCGACAAAAGCTTTGCAATTCTCGAAAGCCGTCGAGCTATGGGGGGAACCTGGGATCTTTTTCGTTATCCAGGCATCCGGTCGGACAGCGACATGTACACCCTCGGTTACAATTTCAAACCCTGGAGCGATGCGAAAGCGATTGCAGACGGTCCATCTATCCTGCGATATATCAGAGAAGCAGCCGCGGAACACAAGATTGAGGAACACATTCAATATGACCGCCAGGTAACGCTGGCGTCCTGGTCAGGTAAAGATGCCGTTTGGACAATCGAGACGAAAACGGCGGCCACTGGGGAGAAGTCGATTGTTCGCTGCAATTTTATCCAGGTATGCGCTGGGTACTACAGTTACAAAGACCCCTACACACCCGAATTCAAGGGTCGCGAACAGTTTTCCGGGGACATCATTCATCCTCAGCAATGGCCCGAAGGCTTGGACCTCAGCAACAAGCGCGTCGTCGTCGTAGGCTCTGGTGCGACGGCCGTGACACTAATTCCGGAAATCGCAGACAGCGCGAAGCATGTCGTCATGCTGCAGCGGTCGCCCACTTACATGGTGTCGCTGCCCGACACTGACTGGATCGCAAACTTCCTGCGGAAAATTTTCTCCACCGAAACCGCCTACGCCATCACACGCTGGAAAAACATCAGGTTTCAACGATTCGTCTACGGACGCACGCGCACTGCCCCGGAAAAAGTCAAAAAGAAACTTCTGAAGTTGGTGCGAAAAGAGCTTGGAGTGGACTACGACGTCGAGAAACATTTCACGCCTTCTTACAATCCATGGGACCAACGTCTTTGCCTGGTGCCCAATGGCGACTTTTTTGAATCGATCCGATGGAAAGGCCTCAGTAGTAACCGAAGAGATCGCGTCGTTTACGGATAACGGCATACTGCTAAAGTCCGGCGAAGAACTGACTGCAGACGTAATCGTCACTGCGACGGGCCTGAACTTGCGTGTACTGGGTGACATTCGATTCGAGGTTGACGGACAAGCGATCGACTTTCCGAGCACGTTTTCATACAAAGCGATGATGTATTCGGATGTGCCCAACATCGTATCAACCTTCGGCTATATCAATGCGTCGTGGACATTGCGTTCCGATCTTACGGCGGAGTACGCGTGCCGACTGATCAACCACATGGATACAGCTGGCATGCGCCAGTGCACGCCGAGGTTGCGCGAAGAGGACCGGGACATGCAGGCGTTACCATGGATCGAGAATTTCTCGTCTGGTTACATTCAGCGGTGCACGCATCTGCTTCCAAGACAAGGCAACCGTACGCCGTGGGTCAATACGCAAAACTATGACCTTGACAGGAAAATGATCCGCGACGGGAAAATCGCGGATGACGTTCTGGAGTTCAGCAACCCTGTTACTTAGAGATGTCTTCGCCAGCGGCCTCTTTATAGCCTGCCCTCATCGTCGCCGCTGCGAGACCTTTAATAGATGGCGTTCGCTTCGGAATCCACTGTAATGAACGTTGGTACGCAGCGATTGCCTCAACCGGCCGATCTGCGGCCAACAGGATATCGCCAAGCAACTCGACAGCAGGCTTCATCGGATCAGGCGGGCCGGATGGTGCACGCATGTCACGAACTTCAGCTGCACGCGCTACGTCAATGGCGCGCTGCACTTCGCCCTTTGACAAGCTTAGAAGCGCGACGACCTCTTTGCCGAGAATCGCGATCTTCTTTGCGTCGTAAGCCCTTCCGGCCTCATCCGCCTGCTCAGCCAGTGTTGCGAGTCGATCAATCGCGGCTTGCGCGCGACTTGCATTGCCACGATATGCGGCACTCATCCCGACAACGGCTACCCAGTTTGCGTGGCTTCCCTCGACCGAATCGGCATCGGCCAGTTCGAAGTCATCCCATTGCGCGGATTCGATGATGTGTCGACCGCGCATGTTGAGGTAACCAATAGCGACTCGCCCGGAACCCGGGTTTCGTTCCAGTGCAGCCTGTGCCAGATCCAGATTCTCGCTGGCAGCATCCACGCGGCCGAGCATGAGGTTTGCATAGGCGAGCCACGACAGTGTATGAAAATCTTCACGCCCCTCCGAAAGACCGAACTTTTTATTCGATGCGAAAGCGGCAGCATAAGCCTCGATATTGGAAGCAACGACGTCCTCCCATCGGCCGAGCTGTAAGAATATGTGCGAGGGCATATGCAACGCATGCGCGGCAGCCGGCGCAATGCCCGCATAGACCGTGGCTGCCGGCAGTGCAAGAATCGCGTGATCCGGATCGTCGAATGAGTGAATGATAAAGTGGGCCGCACCCGGATGATTCTCATTTCTTGCGAATACTGTTTGACTGATAGAAGCAGCCAGCGCCTGGCGCCGGTAGCCCTGGTCGCCCGGTCGCACCGTACCCAGAATCGACAACGCATAGAAAATTGCGACTTCGTCGTCATCCGGCCAGCGCTCGTGCATGCGAGCCATGTGTTCAGAATAGGCGAAGTCCCGCTGTAGCTTGTCACCCGGCGAAAAATAGAGGATTTCAATCGCTGCGATGAACGCCTTTTCTTTTTCCGACGCTGCACTGGCCAGCCTGGCCTGGTAGGTCGGCGCCAAGCGGGTCAATGCCGCAGATGCTGCTTCCATATCCTGCTGCGCCCACAGAGGATGATTGTCGCTCATCGCCTGCCCCCAATACGCAAGCGCGAACGAGGGATCGATTTCCTGTGCTCGCTCGAAAGCCATTCTGGCTGCGTCGAACTGAAAGCTGTGCAGCGATTTTACGCCTGCAAGGAATTCTCCCTGTGCAGCGTCCGCGCCGGAATTAGGGAATACAATGTCGCCCATTAGTGTGTCTCTGGCACTGGCAACGCCAGTCTGAAGACTCAGTAACAAGATGAATATTCCAATTTTCTTGCTTGTATTCATGCTTCCACCCTCAACACATCGAAACCGCACATCAGACCCGTACATCAAGCCCAGACATTGATTGTAGTACATCGCGCAATGCCCGGGCAGCTGATATCCTGAGCTCTTGAATACATTGAGGAAAATCTGTGGTGTTAACCCTGACTGAAAATGAAACCCGCATCATCGGCTGCCTGATCGAGAAATCGGTTGTGACGCCGAACCTGTATCCGCTAACCCTCAACTCCTTAACCGCCGCCTGCAATCAAAAATCGGGGCGAGACCCTGTGATGTCCCTGAAACCCGGAGAGGTGCAACACGTCACACGCGCACTGGCGGAGAAAAAACTCATTCGCGTTGATGAGAATTTCAAGAGCAAAGCGGAAAAGTATCTGCAGAGATTTTGTAACACGCGATACAGTGATTGTCAGTTTGACCCGCCGCAGCTTGCCATCGTTTGTCTGTTGTTGTTGCGCGGCCCTCAAACGCCCGGAGAATTACGCGCACATAGTGGTCGCCTGCACGAATTTGTCGATAACGCTGCCGTCACGGATGCTATCTCCTCTTTGATGAATTGGGCGCGCGGTCCACTGTTGGTCAAGTTGCCCCGAATGCCGGGCCGTAAGGATTCGGAATACATGCACCTGTTCTCAGGTCCGGTGGATATTGAA
>QIHS01000494.1 GCA_003229095.1 Woeseia sp.
GGATGCTATTGCGGGCATTTCAGTGCCACGAGCGCTGGCTGGATTCTATCTTGTACAGAATGACGTCACGCAACTGTTGCGCCATGCGGAAATCAACATAGGGAAGCTTCGCCGAGCCCGATGCCAGGTAGAAACGCATTGTTGCCAGGCCTTTTCTTTCTTGCAGGGGCGTCTGCGTAACGCTGATGCGTTGAACTTTCCGATAAAGAAAAGCCGTTGTTTGATAGCCGAGAAACCCTCTCCTTAGCGCCATTCCATTCTCGGAAATCGCATAGCCGTATTTTCGGTAGATCGTCCGGATCACGAGTGCGCTCAACGGTATCCAGGCGATAAAGATCAGCGCGATTGGCCCGTGCAACAGATAGTAGAAGCTGGTCAGAAGCAGCGCGGGCACCAGGCCGGCCAGGACGAATCTCGAGCGAACATAGCTGCTGGCAATCGGCTGGAATATATCTGATGTGGGTCGAAGATCGATGTTCTGTAGTTCGTCGCCGAATATCCTGTTCTCAAGCATTGGCAACTGGTCAGGCTCGCAAATCGGTATCACAAATTGTTTTTCCCTACCTGGCCTGCCGCTGGATGCTTGCTTCGCTTGCACACGAAAACGTCCAAACAAACGCAGTACCGGGTTCTGCGTGGCGACCAGGGTTTGAATTTTGATCAGGTTGATGGAGTGCTCATGTTTCGTAAGCGATCCGCCGGTGGATCGTAGAACACCAGACGCGGCCCGCAGCTCGAACCCGTGATATCGCAGGAATGCACCGGTGATCGATGCCGCGGCGAGCAGCAACAGGAACAGCACAATAACGGAGACAATAACGCCAACGCCGGCGACCACGGAGAATCCCGCTTCGTTCATGGCGTTAAGCACGACGCTTTCATCCAGCGACTCTCCGATCCAATCGTCAATATTTTCAAATATCGGGCCCAGCAGGACCAGGAAAATCAGCGCCCGGTTGCTGGACAAGCCGATGCGAACCATGTCTCGTGCCGTAAGCGTTAGCAGCGGCTCCGACTGGCGTTGAGGATCCTCGCCTGGATCGGCGGGCCTGGCGCTAGTGCTAATGCGATCTCTGAGTGAATTCGCGAGTGATGATTTGATGGCGGGCAGATTGCCCTCTTGTTTCGCAGACCCGGCAGTGTCCAGTTTGGCCGTGACGAGGTCAAAGGCGCGAAAGATGACGTTTTGCTCCGTGTTAATCGCCTGGATGCGATCAAACTTGATATCGAGCTGGCTTTTCTTTAATACACCCTCGCGGATAAGAATGGCGTCGTCCGTGATCTGGTATCGAAAAAACCAGTACTGCAGGAATGACAAAATAACAGTGATGACGATTAGCGCCGCGCCGCCAAGCATGACACGGGTCATCAGATTGCCCTCGGACGTCGCAATCAATGCGACTATAGGCGCGAGAGTTTGTATTGCGTTTTGAGCAATCGCCTTAAAAATTCGCCCGAGATAATAAATGGCCGCGAGCGGTGACGTGCGATGCCAGCGCTTGTGGTCAGGCCTGGTCAATGCTTGATCCGACCCGGTCCAAAATGAAAGTGCGCAGCTTCTCGGCAGTGCGTGTGGACAGCCCGTGAATCTTCAAATCGCCGCCTGTCCCACCGGCGGTGAATAGCTGTAGCGTGGCGATGTGAAACTTGCGATCAAGCGGTGTGCTGCTTTTCTCGACGTGTTGAATGCGGTTAAAAGGAATCGCTGTGACCGTGTGCCAAAAGACCCCGGATTTGTAAACAATGTCCTTGTCTCTGATTGCATAGCCCTTTTTGGGAACGCTGATCAGTGGCCAGGAAATCCCCGGTATCGCGACGATAAATGGTAACAGCCACAGCCAGCCAAGACTGATGCCCAGGTTCTTGTCTTCCAGTGTGGCATCAAGAATGAACCGCAAGATGGTGACCGCGACCAATACGCTCACAATTCCGATCGCCGACTCTGCCAGTTGTCGGCGTACAAACCTGGGGTCCATACTTTGCCAGTCCACAGCTTCTGCCTGCGGCAAATCTTCTGTCGCGATTTCAGCGTTTTCGAACATTGATCCATTCCCTGACCGAAGGCGGGCTATTATACGGGTGTTCAGTACAGGGTTTCGGCTTGACAGCACAA